>JBLIIW010000095.1:0-14752 GCA_047635315.1 Halieaceae bacterium
AAGCGCTTCGGTGGTGCTGGAGTCCGCACAGCGGTGATTTCGACCGTGAATGGCGATGCCAACGTGCCCTTCTACAAGGAGTTGGCCAACCAGGGGGTGAGCGCGACGGATATCCCCGTGATGGCTTTTTCTGTCGGTGAGGAGGAGCTGTCCGGTATCGACACAGGACCGCTGGTTGGGCATCTCGCAGCCTGGAACTATTTTATGAGCGTTGAGGCCGATGCCAACTATGATTTCATCGATCAGTGGCTGGCCTTCATCGGCGACGATGAGCGGGTGAGTAACGATCCCATGGAGGCGCACTATATCGGCTTTAACATGTGGGCGAAGGCGGTTGAGAAAGCCGGGAGCACCGATCCAGGGGCAGTGCAGGAGGCTATTGTCGGCGTCAGCGTAGCTAACCTGTCTGGCGGTATGGCGACCATGCTGCCCAACCACCACATCACCAAGCCCGTGCTGATTGGCGAGATTCTCGACGACGGTCAGTTCCAGGTGGTTTGGCAGACGCCGGAACCGGTCGCCGGTGATGCCTGGTCTGACTATTTGTCGGCTTCACGCGACCTGCTTGCGGACTGGCGGGCGCCCCTACGCTGTGGGAATTACCAGAAAACTGCAGAGCGCTGCCTGGCTGGCAGTGCGCAGCAGGGCGAGTAGGGCGGGCTGTTGCAGGCGCGCTTCGCCCCGGGGCAGGCTATGCCACTGACAACGCGACCTGGAAAGTGTGGCCTGCGTCTGCTGGGCTGCATTCTTTCTCTGCTGTTGCTGATTGCGCTTCCGGCAAAGTCACAATCTCTTAATGAGTTGGTCAACTTGCTGGGTGAGGCCGACCCGGCACAGCGCCGCGCGCTGGCCCTGCGTATTGCGCGGGTTGGCGACCAGCAAAGCGAGGCGGTTCTCAGGGCGCTTGGCCGGGGGGCGCTATTTCTGGACCGCCGCAATGGCCGCGTGGTGCTCGCGCAACGCGACGGATCACGCTATCGGCTGAGCGACCCCTTCGACGGCAGCACCCTGGGAGACGCCGGGCGCCGGGATGTGCGCCGTATCGCAACGGACAATGCCCTGCGCGCGGAACTCGGTTCGCTGCTGGCGATCGGTCACCTTGAGGCGGCAGATCCCCAGATCCGTCGCGCTGCCATCGCGGAAATTCTCGCGGCGCCGACCCCCCTGGCGCTGAGCGCCCTTGCGGAGCGCCAGATCCGCGAGTCGGACAGTACACTTCGCGAGGAAATTGCGGTGGGTCTGGCGCTGCAGACCCTTAACAGCGGTGAGGTAGAGGGTCTGGAGGCGGCGCTCGATGCCCTGGCCGGTCGTACGGAGGGAGCGGTGCGGGCGGCGTTGCTGGCGCTTTCCCAGCGCGAGGGCCTTGAGCCGACTATGCAAAACCGCGCGGCGAAGCTGCTGGCGCGCGCGCAAAACCGCCTCAGCTGGCTGGCGCGACTGGAATCGCTTTTTTTTGGCCTGAGCCTGGGTTCGGTGCTCCTGCTTTCCGCCATCGGCCTGGCGATCACCTTCGGGGTGATGGGGGTTATCAATATGGCTCACGGCGAACTGATTATGCTCGGTGCGTATACCACGTGGCTCCTGCAACAGTGGCTCCCAAACCATCTCGGTATGGCGCTGCTGCTGGCCGTTCCAGCCGCCTTTATGGTCTCCGCAACCGTGGGGCTGCTTATTGAGCGCGGGGTAATCCGATTTCTCTACGGGCGTCCCCTGGAGACCCTGCTGGCCACCTTTGGCGTCAGTTTGGTACTTCAGCAGACCGTGCGATCGCTGTTCTCTCCGTTGAACCGCGCAGTTATCACCCCAGAGTGGTTGAGCGGTTCCCTGGAGTTGATGCCCGGGTTGGCGTTGACCTACAACCGTCTCGCTATCCTGATTTTTTCTCTGTTGGTCTTCCTGTCCCTGTTAGCCCTGATGCGCGGCACCCGGCTCGGGTTACAGGTACGCGCGGTAGCACAGAACCGGGCTATGGCACGGGCGCTTGGGGTGCGCAGTGCTCGGGTTGACGCGCTCACCTTCGCCCTAGGTTCCGGTGTGGCGGGGGTCGCCGGCGTGGCCTTGTCGCAGCTCACCAATGTGGGTCCGAACCTCGGGCAGGCTTACATCATCGATTCTTTCCTGGTGGTAGTATTCGGTGGCGTGGGCAATCTCTGGGGCACTTTGGTCGCGGCTTTTTCCCTCGGTGTGGCAAACAAGCTGTTGGAACCGGCGGTCGGCGCGGTCCTGGCAAAAATTCTCCTGCTGTTGGCGCTGATAGTGTTCCTGCAGCGCCGGCCGCAAGGGCTGTTCCCACGTCTGGGCCGGCAGGACAGCAACTAGTGCCCAGGTTCCGCCTGCCAGCGCGCGACCGGGCTTACCGGGTCACCCTGTCACTGCTATTGTTCGCCGCGTTGTTCGTGCCAATGTGCAATCTCCTGCTCCCCGCAGAATCCAGCCTCGCACTGTCCAGCTACACGGTGTCGCTGCTGGGCAAGTATCTCTGCCTGGCGATGTTGGCACTGGCACTTGATCTGATCTGGGGTTACGGCGGACTGCTTAGCCTCGGTCACGGCGCCTTCTTCGCGCTGGGCGGTTATGCGATGGGGATGTACCTCATGCGCCAGATTGGTACGCGCGGTGTCTACGGTGATCCGCTGCTCCCGGACTTCATGGTGTTTCTGGATTGGGATCGTCTGCCCTGGTACTGGTTGGGTTTTGACAGTTTCATGTTCGCCTCCGCCATGGCGCTCCTGCTGCCAGCTTCCCTGGCCCTGCTGTTTGGCTGGCTGGCGTTTCGATCGCGGGTCGGCGGTGTCTACTTTTCCATAATGACCCAGGCACTCACCTATGCGCTGATGCTGGCATTCTTCCGCAACGAAATGGGTTTTGGCGGCAATAACGGCCTGACCGACTTCAAGGATATTCTCGGTTTCGATCTGCAGTCCGATACAACTCGCTGCGCGCTGTTTGCGGCAACCGCGCTGCTGCTGGCGCTCAGCTATGCGGGCTGCCGCGCGCTCATGGGCAGTCGCTTCGGCAGCGTGGTGATCGCCCTGCGCGACGAGGAAAGCCGTGTGCGCTTCCTCGGCTATCCCGTAGAGCGCTACAAGCTGGTCCTGTTCGTGATCTCGGCGGCCCTGGCTGGGCTCGCCGGCGCCTTGTACGTGCCGCAGGTGGGTATTATCAACCCCGGGGAGTTCCAGCCGCTGAACTCCATAGAGATCGCCATCTGGGTAGCCGTGGGTGGGCGTGGCACCCTGCATGGGGCGATGCTCGGAGCGCTGATCATCGCCTTTGCAGAAAGTGTACTTACGGCCCGTCTGCCGGAGCTGTGGCTCTTTGCGCTGGGTGCATTGTTCCTGTTGGTGACCCTGCTGCTGCCGCGTGGACTGGCGGGTCTGTGGAATCGCCATGCGCGTGAAGGACTGTGACTGAAGTCCTGGATACCCGGCACGGGGTCATCCTGTATCTCGAGGACGTCAGCGTCAGCTTCTCGGGCTACAGGGCGCTGAATCAGCTCAATCTGGCAATTGATCGCGGCGAACTGCGCTGTCTGATCGGTCCCAACGGCGCGGGTAAAACGACGCTGATGGACGTGATCACCGGCAAGACCCGCCCGGATCGAGGGTCCGTGTATCTCGGACAGAGCATCAATCTGCTCGAGCACAGCGAAGCGGAGATTGCTCGCCTGGGCGTCGGCCGCAAGTTCCAGAAGCCGACCGTATTTCCGCAGCAGAGCGTGCGCGAAAACCTGGCGCTGGCTCTGGCGGGTCATCGAACTCCCTGGGAGGCGCTGCGCTACCGTCCCGGCAGAGAGGATGGCGACCGGCTCGCAGCGCTGCTGGATACGATTGCGCTTAGGGATCTTGAAGACCGCCTGGCGGGAGGACTGGCCCACGGGCAGAAGCAGTGGCTGGAAATCGGCATGCTGCTAGCCCAGGAGCCGCAACTGCTGCTGGTCGATGAGCCGGTAGCGGGTATGACTCAGCCGGAGGCCGAGCGCACGGCCGAACTGCTGAGCTCGCTTGCCGGTGAACGTTCGGTGCTTGTGGTGGAGCATGATATGGCTTTCGTGCGTTCTATAGCGCGCCGGGTCACGGTGTTGCACGAGGGCTCGGTGCTGATGGAGGGTAGTATCGACGAGGTGCAGCGCGATGCGCGGGTGCGCGAAGTGTATCTGGGGGAAGCATGCTGACCCTCTGCGGGCTGAACCAGTACTACGGGGCCAGTCATACACTGCGCGACATTGATCTGACACTGGAGGAAGCGAAGATTTTTTGCCTCATGGGTCGCAACGGCGTTGGCAAGACCACCTTGCTATCGACTGTGCTGGGGCTCCTGCCGGCGCGCACCGGTAGCATAAGTCTGGGCTCTGAGCGGCTGGATGATCTCAGCACGGAACAGCGCGTAAGCCGGGGTATCGGTTACGTACCGCAGGGGCGCATGATCTTTCCGGACCTGTCTGTCGAAGAGAACCTGCGCCTGGCGCTTGCGGGGCGGCGCGATCGCGGCCGCGACATACCCCCATTGGTTTTTGAGCTATTTCCCGTGCTCGCCGATATGGCGCGCCGGCGCGGGGGAGACCTGTCGGGAGGGCAGCAACAGCAGCTGGCTATCGGTCGGGCCCTGGTGCTGGGGCCGAAGTTGCTCCTGCTTGACGAGCCCTGTGAGGGTATACAGCCCAACGTGGTGCAGCTGATCGGTGATGTGTTGAGGAGACTTAACAGCGAGCTGGGCCTGACGGTTCTGCTGGTAGAGCAGAAGCTGCCCTTTGCGCGAGCCGTAGCCGATAACTTTGCCATTATGGATCGCGGCTGCATGGTCGCCGGCGGTGAAATGGCGAAACTCAGTGATGCTTTAGTCTCGGAGTACCTGACTGTCTAGGCGTGTTCGTCGCGCCCAGAACCCGCTTTGGCGCAAACGGGCTTTCTGGCACCGACACCTTCCGGTATAAAGGCTAACTTTTACTGAGAAGTGGAATTTCTATGCCTTCGATTATGCCCCTGTGCGCGCGCCGTCTGCTGTGGACCGGTTTTACCGTCCTGACGCTCGCGCATTATCCCCTCGGCGCTGCCAATGAAGTGCCTGAGCGCAGCGAGATCGCCGCTGAGTACAAGTGGGACCTGAGCAGCATGTACGCCAGCGACGCGGATTGGGACGCTGACGTGGAAAAGCTCGCAGCACTGATTCCCGCGGCGAGCGCATTTCGCGGTCGTCTGGGGGAGAGTGGTGACAGCCTGCTGGCGGCCATACAGGCACAGGAAGCGGCTTCTCACGTTGTGGAGAACCTGTATGTCTACGCGGGCCTGCGTTCCTTCGAGGATCAGCGCAACAGTGAGGCATCCGGTCGTTACTCCCGGGCGCAGACTCTCAACGCGGGCCTGGAAGAGGCGCTGGCGTTTTTTGGCCCGGAGCTTCTGGCCATCGATCCCGAGCGTCTGGAGGGGATGCTTGTGGCAACGCCCGGCCTGGAGGTTTACCGACACTCACTCGATGAGCAGCTGCGGATGCGCGCCTACACGCTCTCGGAGGGGGAAGAGCGTTTGCTGGCCATGGCCAGTGATCCCCTCGGCAAGTTTCAGAAAGTATTCTCTGCCCTCGACAATGCCGACATGAGCTTCGGTGAGATTGTGGATGAAAACGGCGCAACCGTGGAATTGACCAAGTCCCGCTACGGTGCCTTTTTGCAGTCCCGCGACCGCGGCGTTCGTGAACAGGCGTGGAAGGGCATTTTTAATGCATACGATGAACTCGGCAACACCCTGGCAGCGAACTACGCAGGCCATGTGAAGGGTCGGGTTTTCGAGGCCAAGGCACGTGGTTTCGATTCGGCGCTGCAGGCAGCGACCTACGGCAGCGCGATTCCCGAAAGTGTTTACAAGAACCTCATTAGCACCGTGCGAGAAGGCGCCGTGCCCCTGCAGCGCTATCTTGAGCTGCGCCGTAAGGCCCTCGATGTCGAGCGTCTGCAGATCTGGGATATGTACGCGCCTCTAATCGAGCCGACCTATAAAGATATTCCCTTTACGGAGGCCCGGCAGATCGTTGCCGATGCACTGGCGCCGCTCGGGGAGGAATACCTCGAAATTTACTGGCAGGGCTTCGAGGACGGCTGGGTGGATACCTTCGAAAACCGCGGCAAACGAGGTGGCGCCTATTCCTGGGGCACTTACCAGTCCAAACCTTATCTGTCCATGAACTATGAAGGAACGCTGGGTGATGTTTCGACCCTGGCCCATGAGTACGGTCATTCCCTGCATTCCTGGCTCACGCGCGACACGCAGCCCTACGTGTATGGTTATTACCGAACGTTTATCGCCGAGATAGCCTCCATGACCAACGAGGCCCTGCTTTTCCAGAAACTACTGGCAGAAGCCGCGACACCGGAGCAGCGCGTGTACCTGCTGCAGACCTATCTGGACGAGTTTCGCGGTGGCTTTTATCGTCAGGCATCCTTCGCCGATTTTGAGATGCAGGCGCATGCGCGCGTAGAGGCCGGTGAGGCGCTTACCCGAGACTCGCTGAATGCCATCTATGCAGAGGTCTTTGACGCCTACTACGGCGAAGCGGTAGAGGCCGACCCGCTGAACGCCAGCGAGTGGAGCCGTATTCCTCACTTCTTGCGCACGGACAATTTCTACGTGTATCAGTACTCCACGTCTTTTGTGGCGGCCACCGCGCTGGCACGGCAGATTCGCGAGGAAGGCGAGCCGGCGAAGGAGCGATTTCTCAGCATGCTGCGCAGCGGCAGCAGCGACTATCCCATCGAGTTGCTGAAGGCCGCGGGGGTCGATATGACTACCGCTGAGCCGGTGCGGGCAACGGTTGCCGAGTTCTCCCGGCTGGTCGACGAACTGGAATTGGCTCTGGAAGCCCTCTAGGCCCGCCAGAAGCTTAAAAACGACGCCACCCGGAAGGGCAACAGCTTACCGGTGGCGTCGTTGATCCTCTGCGCGAAGTGGGCCGCGCTGATTTATACTGGGCGCTTTCAAGGGAACTGAATTGTCCATGGAAGACGACCAAAGCAGGCAGGCAGCGCGCGAGGCGGCCCTGCGATACCACTCCCATCCCCAACCCGGCAAACTCGAAATACGCGCGACCAAACCGCTGGAAAACGGAATCGATCTTGCGCGCGCCTATTCTCCCGGAGTGGCCGAGGCCTGCATGGAGATTGTCCGCGACCCGCAGACTGCGTCTGACTACACGGCGCGCGGCAACCTCGTGGCGGTGGTGACTAATGGCAGTGCTGTGTTGGGGCTTGGCAATATAGGGGGTCTTGCCGCAAAGCCGGTGATGGAAGGCAAGGCTGTGCTGTTCAAGAAGTTCGCTCGCATCGACTGCTTCGACATCGAACTGAATGAATCGGACCCTGAGAAACTGGCTGATATCGTCTGTGCCATGGAACCGTCATTCGGCGCGATCAATCTGGAAGACATCAAAGCACCGGACTGCTTCATTGTTGAGCAGCGCTGCCGCGAACGCATGAACATCCCCGTTTTCCACGATGATCAGCACGGAACCGCGATTGTGGTCGGTGCGGCGGCCAGCAATGCCCTGCACATCGTCGGCAAAAGCTTTGCGGATATCAAGATCGTGTCTACGGGCGGTGGGGCGGCCGGTATTGCCTGCCTCAACATGCTGGTGAAGCTCGGCGTGAAACGCGAAAATATTTGGCTTTGCGATGTACACGGGCTGGTTTACGCGGGTCGTGAACTGGATATGAATCCGCAAAAATCTGCCTTTGCACAGCAGACCGCCCTGCGCTCGCTCGACGACGTTGTGGAGGGGGCGGACTTTTTCCTCGGGCTCAGTGGCCCCAAAGTACTCAATGAGGAAATGGTATCGCGCATGGCAGCGCGACCGATCATCTTCGCTCTGGCCAACCCAACACCGGAAATTCTTCCGGAGCAGGTGCGCGCTGTGGCCAGCGACGCGATTATCGCGACCGGTCGCTCGGATTATCCCAACCAGGTTAACAACGTATTGTGCTTCCCGTTTATTTTTCGCGGCGCCCTGGACGTCGGCGCTACGGAAATTAACGACGAAATGCAGATTGCCTGCATCGATGGGATCGCCGGTCTGGCCAGGGCGACAACCAGCGCCGAGGCCGCCGCGGCCTACCAGGCTGAGCAACTGATATTCGGAGCTGACTATCTGATTCCGAAGCCCTTTGATCCGAGGCTTATGGGTGTTGTGGCGTCAGCTGTAGCCAGGGCCGCGATGGCAACCGGTGTTGCCACCAGACCCCTGGACGACATCGCGGCCTACAAGGAGCGCCTGGACGGATCGGTATTTCGCTCAGCATTCTTTATGCGTCCGGTGTTTGCGGCTGCGGCGCGCTCCGAGCGCCGTATTGTCTTCGCCGAGGGCGAGGACGAGCGCGTGCTCCGTGCCGCTCAGTCCATTGCAGATGAGATGACTGATCGGCCTGTGCTGGTGGGACGCCCGGAGGTTATCGAGACCCGTTGCAAACGCGCTGGGCTGAGTATCCGTGAGGGTGATGACTTCGATATCGTCAACCCGGAGGATGATCCCCGCTATCGCACATACTGGGAAACCTACCTCGGGCTGATGGCCCGGCGCGGCGTTACGCCGGATCTTGCCAAGGTCATCATGCGCACCAATAGCACGGCTATTGCCGCGATCATGGTGCACTGTGGTGATGCAGACAGCATGGTCTGTGGCAGCTTTGGCCAATACCTCTGGCACCTGAACTATGTGCGGCAGATTCTTGCCCGCGATGGTTACCACGCGCGCGGAGCCCTGTCGCTGATGATCATGGAGGAAGAGCCGTTATTCATTGCCGATACACATGTACACCCGGAACCGACGCCGGCGCAGATAGCCGATACGGTGATGGCAGCCGCCAACCATGTGCGACGCTTTGGCCTTAAGCCAAATATCGCCCTGTGTTCACATTCGCAGTTTGGTAATCTCGATATCGACAGCGGTTTTCGCATGCGCGAGGCGCTGCGCATTCTCGAGGAGCGGGAACCCGACTTTGACTATGAGGGCGAGATGCACACGGACTCGGCACTTGATCCGGAGCTGCGCCGGCGCATTTTCCCCAGTTCCCGGCTCGAAGGCCCCGCCAATGTGCTGGTGTTCGCCTACGGAGATGCCGCGTCCGGCGTGCGTAACATCCTGAAAATGCGTGGTGACGCGCTGGAGGTCGGACCGATTCTGATGGGTATGGGCAATCGCGCACATATCGTAACGCCGTCGATTACCGCGCGAGGGCTATTGAATGTGACGGCTTTGGCAGGCACAGACGTAGCGCACTACACCTGAGCCGGGTTCGGCGGCCTGCCCGGTAGAGCCCCGCGGGGCTCAGTCCCCGAACAGTTTGCCCAGGGCTTTGCCGATCGCGCTGTCCACAGCCTCGTTGGTTTCTTCATCGACTTTATCGTCGACCACGGCGCCCGCGCGGTCCGTCTGGCGCTCCGTCTTGTCGCCCAGCGCCCCCATCATGCTGGAGAAAAGGCCGCCCTTCTTCTTGGCTGGTTGTTCGGCGCTGCCGGCTGCGTCGCCCGCAGGCTGGGTGGTTGACATGCCCTTGGACATTTCACTCAGCATGCTGCCAATGCCTTCGAGGTTCATGGGCTCCGCGGGGAGCTCAAAGCGGCTTGCAGCCACTTTCTCGCCGCTGATACTGGTGACGGTCATTTCCGTGCCCATACGCAGAATCCCCACGTTCATTTTTTCCAGGCGCTTACGCATGTCCCTGCCCTGCTCCATGGCCTCATCGGAGGCGATGTCCTTGGCAAAGCTCATCATCATGAAGAGCGCGTCACGAAATTCCCGGGCGCGTTTGTCCTTTGACAGGACCACTTCCTCCGTGCGCTCAGTGCCATCCTTTTCTTCGAACAGCAATTCGTAGATATCGCCTTTGACCCCGGCAACGGTTTCATTTTTCCCGGTGTCTTTGAGGGAGATTACCTTGCTGTCAAGCTGCGAGGGCGCCGCCTGTGATGCGAATCCTGAAAAACCCTTCATCATCGAACCGGCGTCTATCACCATGATCTGGCCGTCATTGTCCATGACCGAGTACATACTCCCGTCGCGGACGATGACGTAGGAGTTGGAGTTGGCTGCCTCCGCGTTGATGCGCAGGGCATCGGCGCTGTACTCGAAGGTGGAGGTGCCGCCGTCGCCGGAGCTCACGGTGGCTGTTCCGGCGCTCGCGCCTGCGCCGAGGCCCAGTGACAGACCCAGGGCAACTGCGCGAGTCGCGCCGCGGGTGCGGAGCCGTAGAAGCAGCGCCGGGCTGCACGTGATGCTTGATTCGCCTTTACATTTCATCGGTAGTTATCCTCTATTGCTCGACCCTGAATCGGCCTTAAGGCCTGATTAATGCCAGTGTAGCTTGCTCAGCGCAGTCGCGACATACTGTGCCGTGAAGCGCCCTTGTGTTGCAAGTCTGACCGCCTATCTGGATTATTGCATGACAGTCGTTGTTCCCCCTGATTTCTTTGATGTGCTTAACGCAGCGCAGCGCCTCGCCGGCAAGGCTGTGCGCACCCCCATGTTGCGCAATGCGTTCCTCGATGAAGCCAGTGCGCATAGGGTGTTTCTTAAACCTGAATCGCTGCAGATTGGCGGCAGTTTCAAGTTTCGCGGTGCCTTCAACCGTATCTCCCGTTTAACGACGGAGGAGCGTCGGGTTGGGGTCATCGCCTGGTCGTCGGGGAATCATGCACAAGGTGTTGCGGCTGCGGCGCGCCTGGAAGGTGTGCGGGCGCGCATTGTCATGCCCGCAGACGCCCCGGCCATAAAACTGGCGAATACGCGCGCGCTCGGGGCGGAGGTCGTGACCTACGATCGCTACAGTGAAGATCGAGAGGCTATCAGTTACGCGTTGGCAGAAAAGGAGGGCGGGGTGATCGTCCCCTCCTACGATGATCCGGCAATTATTGCCGGGCAGGGCACCGCTGGGCTGGAATTGCTGGAGGACGTTGGCGCTGCCGGGGCGCAACTGGATGCGCTGCTCGTGTGCTGCGGGGGCGGCGGGCTAAGCGCCGGTTGCGCACTGGCGGTTGAGGCGCTCAGTCCTGAGACGCGCGTCTACGCCGTTGAGCCCGAGGGTTATGACGATCACGCGCGCTCACTGCGCTCCGGGGTTCGCGAAGAGGCAGATACGAGTCAAAGCTCTCTCTGCGATGCGCTCCTGGCGCCGCGCCCGGGAGCGCTGACCTTTATTATCAATCAGCGCTTGCTGAGCGGTGGCCTGGTGGTTAGCGATAGCGAGGTGCGCGCGGCCATGCGCTACGCATTCAGGGTGCTAAAACTAGTCGTGGAGCCGGGCGGTGCGGTAGCGCTGGCGGCTTTGCTGGCGCATAAGTTGCCCTCCGACTGTCAACGCGTGGGTGTACTAATCAGTGGCGGCAATGTGGATCCGGCCGTTTATGCTCAGGTGCTGGCGACAGACGATTAGCGTTAAATAGAGAGGTCTGGCACGATGATCAAGATTATAAGACTATGAGTATCAGTACTTTCGACCTGTTCAAGGTTGGCATCGGTCCATCGAGTTCGCACACCGTTGGGCCGATGGTGGCGGCCCGAAAATTTGCTCTGGACCTGCTCGACGACGGCCATTTGGGCGTTGTTACGCGGGTTTGTGTGGAGCTTTATGGGTCCCTCGGGGCCACGGGAGCCGGCCACGGCTCCCCCAAGGCGATTATCCTGGGTTTGGAGGGTGAATCGCCTGACGCCGTCGATGTCGAGACGATTGCGCCGCGAGTTGCCGAGGCCCGGGAGCGGGGTCAACTCCGACTTGCGGGTAAGCGCGAAATAGCCTTCAGTTACCGCGACGATATCGTGATGCACCGTAGCGAATCGCTGCCTTACCACGCCAATGGCATGCGTTTCAGTGCATTTGATGCGGCGGGCGCCGTACTGCGTTCGCGGGTGTACTACTCCGTGGGCGGCGGCTTTGTGATCGACGAGCAGGCCGCGTCGGGTGAGGAACTGATCGTCGACAACCCCGCGGTTCAGCCCTTTCCTTTCAGTACCGGTGCAGAACTGCTTGCGCAATGCCGGGAGCACGGACTGTCGATCAGTGCACTGATGCTGGAGAACGAAAAAGTGTGGCGCAGCGAAGCCGAGGTTCGCGGTTCTCTCCTGAGCCTTTGGTCAGTGATGGATGCGTGTATTGCGCGCGGCTGTCGCAGTGAGGGGGTGTTGCCCGGCGGCTTGAAGGTGCGACGGCGTGCGACCCAGTTGTACAGACAGTTGAAAAGCCAGTCGGACTCGCTCGGCGATCCCTCGCTTAACACCATGGACTGGGTGACGCTGTATGCGCTAGCGGTCAACGAGGAGAATGCGGCAGGGGGGCGCGTCGTGACGGCGCCCACCAATGGCGCCGCCGGTATTATTCCCGCCGTGCTCAAGTACTATCTCGAGTATTGCAGTGGCGCAGGTGAGGACGATGTCTGTCGCTACCTGCTCACTGCGGCGGCCATTGGTATTCTTTACAAGATCAATGCGTCGATTTCCGGCGCTGAGGTCGGCTGTCAGGGGGAAGTGGGTTCAGCCTGCTCTATGGCAGCGGGCGCCCTGGCCGATGCTCTCGGGGGCACGCCCGCGCAGGTAGAGAATGCCGCTGAAATCGCCATGGAGCACAACCTCGGGCTTACCTGCGATCCGATCGGCGGCCTGGTGCAGGTGCCCTGTATCGAGCGCAATGCCATGGGTGCTATCAAGGCGATCTCGGCGGCGCGCATGGCCTTGCGTGGCTCCGGCGAACACTTTGTTTCCCTGGACCAGGTTATTCGCACCATGCGCGATACCGGGCGCGATATGCAGGAAAAGTATAAGGAAACTTCCCGCGGTGGACTCGCAGTTAACGTGCTGGCGGTGCCCGTAAACTTTGTGGAGTGCTAGCCAGAAGAGCCTCCGAGCAACGCCGCGCTGCGACACCACAGGGGGGCGTGCGCCTCACATTCACTCGCCAGGCACCGCCGTAGCAGGCGCGCCAAGTTGGCGATAAAAACAGTACTGCGCAGCCAGGCAGAATGGTACTGCGACCAGCAAGCCGACCCCCGCTGCCAGCAGGCCCAGCATGCAAATGCCCAGGAACAGCAGCGACAGAAACAGGTAGGACCAAAAGTGTGCCGTCAGCACTTTGCGACTGTGCTCCATGGCTGGCCAGAACTCCATCTCCCCATCGACGATGTTCAAAATAGTGAAGGAGTAGGCTATCGCCAGGTAAATTCCCGGCAAAACCAGCAGTAGTAATCCGAGCCCAATTAACAGCGACATGACCACAGTGCCCAGCAGCAGGGGCAGGAAGAGACGAAAGGCATCGAAGTAGTTGGCAAAGCGCACCGGCTTGCCGCGGTCGATGCGAATGATCAGCAGATAAAGTCCTCCCATCAGCGGCCCATAAACTACCGCATTAGCAAAGGGCACCATACTGGCCACCGCATCGATGATGATCATGAGTAGCACAGCGCCCGACAGCAACAGCGGTTCGCGCTTGTAGATCGCCCAGCCCTCAGAGAGGCAGGCACCAATTTCCGGGGTCGCGCTCGTACCTGTATTCATCGTTGTGCACTCAAGGACATTCTCCTTCCAGAACGGCACACCGACTCACCTTGGCGTTATCGTCGGCCCGCCTTGGGCTAATGGTAGCGCGCCAAGGCAGTCTGTCGTGGTCTGCAGACTCCTCGAGCAAACATGCTACGTTGCGGTCGCTACGTCAAATGCAATAATGAAATAAAACTACACAAATAGCAGAATGTTTCATCCAATATACGATAAATCCCAAAATATATGTAGTTTTAGTAACGTTTATGCGATTATTTATCTCGCGGGTCCTAAAAGTCCGCTCTCGGAGTTCTCTCCGGATCTGAAGTGATGCAACAGCTGTGAGTGGCGTTTTTTGGAACTGAAGAACAATCTACTGAATGCGATAGAAAGTGCCGAAGGGCGGCTCACCCGCTCTGACCGTCTTATCGCGTCCGCGATCAAAGACGATCCACAGGCGGCCACGCGCCTGAGCATCGCGGCACTGGCCGCGCGCGCCGGAGTGAGTGAGCCTACGGTCAATCGTTTCTGCCGCAAATTCGAGCCGGCCGGGTATCCCGCATTCAAGCTGCGCTTGGCACAATGTCTGGTTTTGGGTGTGCCGTACCTCAGTTCGGCGGTGGAGCCCGGTGACGATACCCACACCGTAACGGGCAAGATCATCGACAGTACTGTGGCTTCCCTAGAGCGCTTGCGAGCGCAACTTCAGCCCGCGGTGATCGAGGCGGTGGTGGAGGCGATGCTGGGGGCCCGGCGTATTTATTTTTTTGGCCTGGGTGTCTCCAATGCGGTAGCCAGCGATGCGCAACACCACTTTTTTCGCTTCGATTTGCCCGTGCAGGCCAACGGGGATGTGCTGATGCAGCGCATGCTCGCCAGCGCAGCCGATGAGCGGGATCTGTTCTTTATGATTTCCCATACGGGGCGCACCAGGGAGCTCGTCGAGATTGCTACTATTGCGGCCTCACGCGGCGCCACGCTAGTGGCGTTAACTGCCGTCGGTTCACCGCTGGCTCGATGTAGCGATATCCTCATAGGCTTGTCGGAAAACGAGGACACCGACAGCTACATGCCGATGACGTCCCGGCTGATTCATCTCGCGGCGCTGGATGTGTTGGCCGCCGCATTCACCTTGCGTCGCGGCGAGGCCCTGCAACCGCAGCTGCGAGTTATCAAGGAAAGCCTGCTCGCGACGCGCTACGCGGTGTCCGAACCGGATGTCAGCGAGATCCATCAATGAACCAGC
>JBLIIW010000096.1:0-14428 GCA_047635315.1 Halieaceae bacterium
ACGGATGCGAAGACAGACTGGGACGACATTACACCACGGGTCACTCTGGAATACCGACCAAAGGAAGACGCGCTGCTGTATGCCACCTACAACCAGGCCTTCAAGTCGGGTGTTATTAATACGGGCAGCCTGAGCCCGCCCCTCGATCCAGAGACCGTTGATGCCTTTGAATTGGGTTACAAGGGCAGCAGCGCCGATGGGCGCATGTCCTACACGCTCGCAGCCTTCTTCTACGACTATCAGAACGTACAGATATCCTTCGTCGATGCGAGCAGCACAGTGACCACAGTGAACGCTGCCGAGGCGGAGAACTACGGTGCGGAAGTTGAACTGACTTTTGCCATGAGCGAATCATTGACCCTGGACTTCTACGGCACGTACTTAAGTGCGGAGTACAAGGAATTCGAGAATGGTGATTACGCCAATGGCTTTGCTATTACGGATCTCAGCGGCAACACGCTGCCCAACGCGCCAGAGTACACTTTCAAGCTGGGTATCACCTACCAGACTGCCATGGGTAGCGGCAATCTGCGTATTCGTGGCGAGGGATATTTCCAGGATGACGTGTATTTCACCGAGTGGAACCGCGATGATGCGGTGCAGGAAAGCTACGGCCTGCTCAACGCGCGCGCGGACTACAGCTTTGGAGAGGACGACAAGTGGATGATCAGCCTCTGGGGGCGCAACCTGAGTGATGAGGAGGTTATTTCCAATAACATCATCACCGCTCCGCTCTACAACTCCCTGCGCGTCGGCTCCATGCTGCCGCCAAGAACCTTTGGTTTGACCGGGTCATATACGTTCTAGGTCCCGTTCACTCCAGAAGCAAAAAAGGGCCTGAGAGGGCCCTTTTTATTTGCAAGAAGTATTCTCTATTCCCGGCGGGTTTCAATAGTCCAGGGCTGACGATTACAAAAATTTTGGTTTATTGCCCGGAACGCGGGAACCCTGTAGTCCTGGCGAATGGCTACTATCGCTGACTCGGCTCATGTGAGTACTAGCGCGCGCCCTGGAGTATTGCGGAGGCTGGATTAGCCCACGGTGGCTATTTGGCTTGGATCAGGGGGAGTATGCGGTAGCCCTGTTCACGAATACGACTGCTTGGCTGGTAGTGTCGGGCGGTGAGGCTGATCAGGCCTGAGCCGTTTTCCGTGGGAATATTGTTGCGCGCGCCTTTTCCACAACCAAAGCTGACCGTGAATGATCCATCGGCATTAGCTTCTGCCGTATTAGAGTTCATACTCGCTACATCGTTGAACATGAAGCCTTTTTCATCGTAGACGGTAATAGACCAGAAAGCGTCATTCTGCGGGTCCTCAAAGCCGACCTGGTGACATTGATTCGCCGAGAGCGCGCCTGACCCCTCATAAATATTGTCCTTCCATTGGGCACCGCCCCAGCCTATGGCTGATGCAACCTCGTATATGTCACGAGAAAAGTACGCCCGTGATTCGTCCGTCGGTGCAGTGAACATGCCGCGGCCCATACCAGCGCCGTAGCGAGCCCTGAGCGCGGGCAGTCGAGACCTAAGTTCGGTCTCCGCACGCTCGAAAGACGCTTGCGCGACAGGCTCCGCAGTAAATAACGAGGCGTTGGCAGCCGACACATGGATCTGGTCCTGATAGAAAGCGGCTTCGCTCATAGTAAATGTTGAATCAAGGCGCACGATCGCAAAGACGTGCTGGCCGTAGTGGGTGGCCAATTCGTAGGTGCCGCCCCCGTAAGACATGGGCTGAATCCGGTGATCTTCGGTGACCGGCTGCATAGAGATATATTTCCCCGCCGGCACCTCTGGCAGTGTGATTGTCGCGCCACCGGATACATCGATCACGGCCATCGAGTAGTAGGTATCGCGATTCATACGTACGACAGGTTGCTTAGCCGTGGGTGTTAGCTCCCGGCGATGCACCAGTACGTTCACCCCCGCAGCGGATTGGGCCCGGAGGATCTGTCGGGCAGATTCCTGAATCGGATAGGTCGCAGGTGTTACCTCGACACCATCTTTTGAGAAAAAATCGCCGAACGCCGATGTCGGGGCCGCAAAGCTGTGCAGGCTGATGCCCATCGTCAGGAGGGCAAGGGACACTTTGACCGTCGCGATTGCTTGCATGGTGAATTCCGTTCTATGAAGAGAAGGACTTGCGGTGAGTATGGCTGAACGTCGTCTTGAGTTCGCCAGATACCCTAAATTAGCGCCTGCGATGCAGACGATGCACCGGACAGTACCCCCGCACCGGCGAAGATAAAGGCAATTCTCGATGAAGTTCGAGAATTGCGCGAGCGATTTGAGAAAGACCGGACACGGGTCAGGCGTGTCCGGTGAGTACAGAGGCCCTGGGGCCTCGACTTAACTAGCCTACCCGACGATTCCCATTGCTTGATCGGTTCCTGGTTCCGGCTCCGGCTCCGGCACCGCCGCCACCATTGGAACTCCTGCCGCCGCCGGGGCCGGATCGGCTTCTGTCCGGGGATCTTCCACGGCCACCGCCTCCACCGCGGTTGCTGCCGTTCTGAATCGGCTCCGCTTTGATGCTCGGGTCAATGTCGTAGCCCGGCACGTTGATCTTCTGGATGTCCTTACGCAGAAGCCTTTCAATATCACGCAGGAGCTTTAGCTCATCAACGCAAACCAGCGAAATCGCCGCGCCTTCCTGACCCGCACGTGCGGTGCGGCCAATACGGTGAATGTAGTCTTCCGCCACGTTGGGGAGTTCAAAGTTGACGACGTGAGGCAGTTTGTTGATATCGATACCACGCGCCGCAATATCCGTAGCTACAAGCGTTCTCACGGTGCCTGCCTTGAAGTCAGCCAGTGCTCTGGTTCGGGCGCCCTGGGATTTGTTGCCGTGGATTGCCGCCGAGCTGATGCCGTCTTTGCTCAGCTGTTCCGCCAGTTTATTCGCGCTGTGCTTGGTTCGCGTAAACACCAACACCTGTTGCCAGTTTTCCTCACCGATTTTTTGCGCCAGCAGCTCGCGCTTGCGTTTTTTATCAACGGGATACACGATCTGGCTGACCAACTCCGTAGCCGTGTTCTGGGGAGTCACCTGTATTTCTGCCGGGTCCTCCAGGAATTCTGAGGCGAGCATCTTGATCTCTTTCGAAAAAGTGGCCGAGAACAAGAGGGTTTGGCGTTGCTTGGGTATAACCTTCAATACCCGTCGAATGTCGTGAATAAAGCCCATGTCCAGCATTCGGTCCGCTTCATCCAGAACCAGCGTTTGTACCTTGGACAGGTCGATACTACGCTGTTGAACGTGATCGAGCAGGCGGCCGGGCGTGGCTACAACAATATCCACACCTCGAATAAGTTTCTGTTTCTGGGGGTTGATACTAACGCCGCCAAAAATCACCGCCGAGCGAAATGGCAGATAACAGCCATAGTCTTGCACGCTTTCATGTACCTGCGCGGCAAGTTCGCGGGTTGGTGTGAGCACCAGCACTTTCGGAAAGCTCTTTTGGCCCTCCTTGTGGTTGTTTTGCAGCTGCTGTAGCAGTGGCAGGGTAAAACCTGCGGTTTTACCTGTGCCCGTTTGCGCGCCGGCAAGTACATCTTTGCCTTGCAGTACCAGCGGTATCGCTTGCTGCTGTACGGGGGTTGCTTCGTCGTAGCCTTTTTTCTCTACTGCGCGCAGCAATTCGGCCGAGAGACCGAGATCTTTAAAAAACACGTGATTATCTTCCTGATTGTTTGTCTAACAGGTCGTCTGACCAACATGCGCAACAGTGCTACCTACTCGTGTAGGATCTACTCGCATAGCGGTTCGGTCCAGACTGGGATTTAATTGGGTAGTAGCCGTCACAGCTTGTGAGGCTTAAGCGCGGCGCAGACCGAAGTGCGCCAAGACGGCGCGCACTATAACAAAAGCTGCGGTAAATGAAAGGGTTGCGTGCTACAAACTAGAGTAATCGGATGCCGCCGCTCTCCAGAGCTATAACCCGCTGTTTGTACAGTGCACCAATCGCCTGCTTGAACACTTTTTTGCTAACAGCAAATGCGGCGTAGATTTCGTGCGGTGGGCTTTTGTCGGTGAGGGCGAGGAAACCCTCGCTCTCCTGCAGTGCTGCGAGGATTTTGATAGAGATATCATCCATCTTGCCTTTGCTGAAGCCGGGCTGATTGAGCGACAGGTCGATCTTGCGGTCATCGCGTATGCGCTGGATGTATCCATCCAGGACTTGGCCTTTGCTGATTCTTTGGTGCAGTTCATTACTGTACAGCAGTCCCCAACATTCATGATTGATCACGGCCTTGAAGCCCAGCTCCGTTCTATCGGCGATTATCAGGCTGACCTTCTGCCCCTGCTTCAGATCCGGTGAGGTGTCCTCTATCCAGTGATCAATACGGGTAGAGCCTGCCAGTCGCCCCTGATTATCCACATAGACCTTTGCCAAGGTGTGGTCGCCTTTTGACACGGCGTACTGCTGTTCCGCAAAGGGGATAAAAAGATCTTTTGGCAATCCCCAGTCGGCGAATGCTCCCACGCTGTTCACATCTACGATCTTGAGCCAAGCTACCTGGCCCAGTTCAGCGTAGGGGCGGAGTGTTGTGGGGGCCGGGCTACCTTCCGAATCCAGATAGATGAAGACTTCGAGCTGATCGCCGGGCTTTAAGGATTCCGGGCACTGCTCAAGCGAGAGCGGCAGACGCCCCCACTGCTCCCCATCGAGGATGGCGCTGTGGGTGCCTGTCTCCAGAACGTTCAGCTTGTGAAATCGACCGATCTCGCGCTGCATGCCGCTACCTGTACAAATGACGATGTGCGCTATTGTAGTTCAACGGCTGTCTCTGGGCCCCGGATAATGCTGCGACTAGTCCTTTTTCTCAATACTGACTTCGAGAGTCCTGGTGCTACCGGCGAACCACTTTTGCACATAGAGGCTGCCCACTATTGGCGCTTGCCCTTCGGCCGGTATTTCCTGGTAACGCACGCTATTTTTGGTTTCTTTTTCGATCTCAAATTTGATGGTCTGCTTCGACATGGGAGGGTCCTCATTACGCGGCGCGATACGAATAGTCTACGAAGAGTAGGGCGGCCGGCTATCGGCCATGATTCTGTCGAGGGCAGTCTGCGCCTTCTCAGGCGCATCAAGATCGCGAAGCTCCAGCATTTCACAGCCATCGCGGGCCATCTCGGCAACCGAGGTGGGATAGTGCCTGCAGTCCTCCGGCCGGTCGGCGTAGATACGGCAGCCGTACATCACTGCCGCAGAGCCCATCCTGGCGGGGAGTTCTTCCAACCAGGGGCAGCGAGTCAGCTGTAGACCACTGCTCGGGTCCATCCAGATCTTCCCATTGGCCACATACTCGGCAATGTCAGGATTGAAGGTCTCCCAGCCTTCGATGTCTGCTGGGGTGGCCGACAAGCCCCCATCGCTATAGGCGATACAGCATTTGCCACATTGGTTGCATTCTTTCATCGTCCGAAGAAGTGCCTTGGCCTGCTTGGGGGGTCAATGGGAGGATTCAAGAGGATGGCTCGCAGTTCGCTCCAGTAGGCGTCCGACGTGCTCGACCCCGCTACAAGGCATCTGTCGAAGGCGATATCAGGGGCATATCCCCCTGATACTAATCGGAATTATTTCCATCCGCCGGACTCGACCTGAGCAGCCAAGTCCTTTAAGGTGCGCACCCCTACAACTTTACAGCATATAGACAGGTCCGCGCCCAGGCGGCCACCATTCTTTTCGTGTCAGGAACCAGTCAATTGATCTCTACCGCTAACATCACCATGCAGTTCGCTAGTAAGCCGCTATTCGAAGATATCTCTGTCAAGTTCAGTGACGGAAATCGCTATGGCCTTATCGGGGCCAATGGCTGTGGCAAATCAACGTTCATGAAAATTCTGGATGGCAGCCTTGTGCCAACCTCCGGCAATGTCTCTATTTCGCCCAACGAGCGTCTGGGGAAATTGAGCCAGGATCAGTTTGCCTATGAGCAATATTCTGTCATAGATACCGTGATCATGGGGCACGAGGAATTGTGGGCCGTGAAGCAGGAGCGCGATCGCATCTATGCTGATCCGAATATGTCAGAAGAAGATGGCATGAAGGTCGCCGAGCTGGAGGTCCAGTTTGCGGAGATGGACGGTTACTCCGCTGAAAGCCGTGCGGGAGAGATTCTCACCGGCGCAGGCATCGCTCAGGAACTGCATTGGGGCTTGATGGGCGAGGTAGCACCGGGCTGGAAGCTGCGTGTGCTGTTGGCCCAGGCTTTGTTTTCCGATCCGGATATTCTGCTTCTGGACGAGCCCACCAACAACCTCGACATCGATACTATTCGCTGGCTCGAGTCCGTGCTCAATCAACGTAAGTGTACGATGATTATCGTTTCGCACGACCGGCATTTTCTCAATGCAGTGTGTACGCACATGGCCGATATCGACTACGGCGAATTGCGCGTCTATCCTGGCAACTACGATGATTTTATGACGGCGTCCACGGCGGTTCGGGAGCGCCAGCAGTCCCAGAATGCCAAGAAGAGTGCTGAAATTGCGGATTTACGGCAGTTCGTTTCGCGCTTCTCGGCCAATGCATCCAAGGCCAAGCAAGCAACTTCTCGCGCCAAGCGCATCGAGAAAATCACGCTGGAAGACATAAAGCCCTCCAGCCGAATAAGTCCGTATATCCGCTTCAAGCAGGAAAAGAAGCTGCATCGCCAGGCAGTGGTGTTGGATGAGCTCAATCACGGTTTCGATGGGAGCCCGTTGTTCGACAAGGGCAGCATTATTCTCGAAGCAGGTGCCCGACTTGCTGTTATCGGCGAAAACGGCGCGGGGAAAACAACCTTTCTACGCTGTCTTCTGGATCAAATTACCCCCAACAGCGGCAGTGTGAAATGGGCGGAAAGTGCCACCCTGGGTTATTGCCCCCAGGACCCTACGGCAGATTTCGAGAATACCCTTAACCTCTTCGACTGGATGAGCCAGTGGCGCAAACCCAGCCACGATGACCAGATAGTGCGCGCCACCCTGGGTCGGCTCCTGTTTTCATCGGATGATTTCAACAAGCAGGCGCGGGTCTGCTCCGGTGGCGAGAAAAACCGCCTGCTTTTTGGCAAGCTGATGATGATGGACACCAACGTCCTGTTGCTCGATGAGCCGACCAATCACCTGGATATGGAATCCATCGAGTCCCTGAACCTTGCGCTTGATCACTACGACGGCACCTTGATCTTCGTTAGCCATGATCGGGAGTTTGTATCATCCCTGGCGACGCGCATCATCGACATCAAAGACGGCGAGCTGGTTGATTTTCAGGGCACTTATGAAGAGTACCTGTCTGAGCAGGAACTCGCGGGGAAGGTGGCGCTAGCCAGCTGATACAGGAACGCCGCTCGAAAATCATCGGGCGGGTCAATCCTGAAGGTCTTAAGGGCGCTCCAGCTCAGTATCAATCGCTGCGATAGCGGGCTCGTCTGCGACTTCAATTTCAGCAGTCCGGGTCCGCCATTGATCGCCGATGATGGGGTCCTCATCCTCCATGTCTTCTTCTTCGGCGAGGTGCCTCTCCCAAGCGTAGCGCTTGCGTGTGGGCTTGGGGTCCCAGTTGCGAAATACGTAGGCCAACAGAGCTCCGGACGCCGCCCCAAAGAAATGCGACTCAAAGGATACGCCGGGGTCACTTGGTAGAATAGTCAGCAACATGCCGCCGTACATATAGAACGCTACCATCAGCAGCGCAGCCGATCGTCTGTCGCGGCGGAGAATACCGCCAACAAATAAATAGAAGAACATGCCATGGGTCAGGCCGCTGGCCCCGAAGTGATAACTGCTTCTGGCGAAAAGCCATACGCCAATGCCCGACAGCAGCCAGATTCCGGCCAGCGCCGGGAATCTGGACTTGGGATAACCGTAGATGAGCATGCTTCCCAAAAGCACGGTGGGTAATGTATTACCAACGAGGTGTTCCCATGAACCGTGGATGAGGGGCGCCGTGACAACACCCAGCAGCCCGCCCTGTGTTCGCGGATAGACACCCAGGTGGTACAGGTCCATTCCCAGCAGGAGTTCCAGGCACTTCAGGCCCCAGATCAGGGCGGCGAAGGATATGGCAATGAGAATGCTGTTGCGGAAGGGGGTATTGTTGGCCATCCCCTCTTAGTTGGGGCGGAGTACCTGATTTAAAAGGTGCCCCCTTGGGCTAAGCCGCTTGCGGCGTCGTCTCCGCGGACCAATCAACCAGCAGTTGCCGGGTGTCTTGCTGCCACGGGTGAAAGCCCTCTGCATAAAAGTCTTTATAGGGCGCCAGGCCACCGCTAAAGGCACCTTGTTTGCCAAACAAACCGGCGATGCCCGAGCGCCATAGCTTGAGCTTAAACAGCTGGCCGTCTTTGCGCAGGATATAGAACAGCGCGCGCAGCAGTTCCAGCGATATAAAGAAAGAGGTGCGCTTCATGACGGAAATGCGCAGTGCTTCGCTACCTCCCACGGCGCGGTAAACATCGAACGCGACCGACTTGTGTTCCATCTCTTCCGCAGCGTGCCAGCGCCACAGTTCGCGCATTGTGGGTTCGGCCTTGTTCATAACGGAATCGGGGCCCAGCAGAAGCTCCGCCAGCACGGCCGTGAAGTGTTCGATGGCGACGGTAATAGCCAGGTTTTCCATTGGCGAAAGGTTTTTCTGTGCCCAGGCCAGGCGTCTGGTCATTTTTCCTTCGAGCTTTTCGAGGTCGTATCCTCGCGCCGTGCACAAGGTCTCGTTGTAGCGCTGATGCTCGCGACGGTGGAAGCCTTCCTGACCACAAAATCCGCGAATGTGCTCCTTGAGGATCGGGTCTTTAATGTCATTGGCGAAATGCCTGACACTATCGATAAAGAATTTCTCGCCCGCTGGAAACGTGATCGACATGCCGTTGAACACGGCAGTCAGGAAGGGATCGTTATCCAACCATTCGCCGTGCAGTGCTTCGGCAATATCATGCGAGCGATTGCGCGGCTTGATCTGCACATTTGCGGGCGTGCTTGCCTGACTGGGGATCTCACTTGAGGAGGGTGTGTTGGAGAGCGGAGCGGCTTGCGCTGTAGAAGACATAATTGAACTCGGGTGTTGTGGGTGAGTAAGGAAGTGACATGCTAGTTGACAGAACGCACTGTGACGGAGTTATATACCGTCAACAGGTGGGTTAAATACCTTCATATTGAGGGTTAAAAGCAGTCATAAAGGGAGTTAAATCCCGTCAGAGGCACGCTATGCACTCTTATTACATCGCAACTCTGCTCCAGGTGCTGGAACCCGACGGCATATCGCGTGCACAACTGCTACACAACACCGGTGCACAGGAGCTTGAGACCCAGGCCGCGCTTAATCTGAATGCCCGTCAGCTTGATATTGCCTGCAGCAACGCGCTTGAGCTGTCAAAAGACAGTCAATTGGGGCTGAGATTCGGCAGTCAGATCAGCATCGCATCCCAGGGAATTTTCGGTTATGCCTTGATGACCAGCGCGACCATTGGCGACTCACTAAAGCTCCTGGTGCGCTACAACCGGGTGATATTGCCCAGTATTGGTATTGAATTGCTACAGCACGACACGGAGGTGGAGCTGTGGGTAAGAGCAGTGCATTTACCGCAGGCGCTGCAGCGCTTCTACACGGAAGTACTTTACGCGGCGATCGTAAACAGCGGCAGAGTTTTATCGGGTCGGCAAACGGCCACCCTGAACCTGCAATTTGGCTATTCACCGCCGGCAGACATGAGGCCGTACCAAGCCATTTTCGGCAAGGAAGTGCGTTTCAATGCCGTACGCAGCGCGATGTTTTTTGATAACGCCAGTCTCGATTCCCCCATTTCCACTTCCAATCCGGTAGCACGCGATATATTCAGGCGCGAGTGCGACCGTTTGATATCGCGTGATAGCGAAGGCGGCATGGTGAGCGAGCGGGTACAGCAAATCTTCTTGCAGGCGGGCTCGGAGTTTCCCACCAGCGCCAGGGTGGCGGCGCAATTGCATATGAGTGAAAGTACCCTGCAGCGGCATTTGGCGAAGGAGGGCAATCGTTATCAGCAATTGCTGGATCAAGTCCGCTATAGGCTGGCTCTGGAATATCTCAATGGTACCAATCTCCCGGTTGCGGAAATCGCCAGCTTGCTTGGCTTCAGTGACGCCACGAATTTTCGTAGATCGTTCAAGCGCTGGTCGCAGACCACGCCCTCGGCTATTCGCATGGCTGATGGTTAATCTATGAATAAATGCGTCCCCTTTTTCAGAGGTGACGCCATGAACGGTATGGGCCAGGAAGACGAAACTGCTTCCGTCTAGAGGTAGTCCGGCGGTGTCACAGTATCGATGATGGTTAGTCCCGCGTACTCCGTGCCCGTCACCCGGAATGACCCTGAGCTTGTTTCTCGTATGCTGCCGAGCCTCGAGCGCTCCAGTGCACTGCCTGTCACGGAGCGACCAGCGATCATGGCGTCCGGACATCGTATTGCACACCGGCAGCCGTGTAATATGGCCGAACGCTGGCGTGTGTTTGAAAAAAAGAGATTCCGCCAGCCTTAGCTATCCTGTCGGCTGTCGGTGTATTCCCCGGGCGTTAGAGAACAGCCGCGTGTGAAATCACACAGTAGCTGTCTCTGGTCCCGGCTGGTCCTGGCGCGAAACAGCGTAAATTTTAAACTTAACTTGGAGATCTGAACATGCCACGCATGAACCTTGAAGGAAGCTCATCAATCGTTACCGGCGGGTCGTCGGGCATCGGCGAGGCCTGCGCACGCCAACTCGCGCAGCTCGGATCAACCGTCGTCATTGCGGACCTTAATGAGGAAAGAGGTAGAGCGATCGCAGAAGAAATCGGCGGTCACTTTGTCAGGTGTGACGTGACGCGCATTGACGATGTGGAAGCGGTTGTCGCGAAGGCATGCGAACTGGGCCCGTTGCGGGCGTGTGTCAATTCAGCCGGTATTGGCGCGCCGGGTCGCACCATCAACCGGGAGAATAAGCCGCTTTCCCTGGACAAGTTCACGGCGGTGATCACTATCAATCTGATCGGCACTTTCAACATGTTGAGCAGGGCGGCCGCGGCGATGGCGCAGACTGAGCCGCTGGATGAGGACGGGAGCCGCGGTGCGATTGTCAATCTGGCCTCGGTGGCGGCCTTCGATGGACAGATCGGACAGGCGTCTTACTCCGCATCCAAAGCCGGAGTCGCAGGTATGACCCTGCCTATCGCGCGGGACCTTGCAGTTTCCGGCATACGCGTGAACACGGTAGCGCCCGGACTCATCGATACGCCTATCTACGGTCAGGGGCCCGAGTCCGAGGCTTTCAAAGCACATCTTGGGCAGTCGGTATTGTTTCCAAAGCGCTTGGGCAGCGGCGAAGAACTGGCCTTTGCGGTCATGGAATGTATCACTAACCCGTACCTGAACGCTGAGGTGATAAGACTTGATGGAGGCATCCGTATGCCACCGAAATGAATCGCGGTCGCGCGCTACCCTATAGTATGGGTCTGTTGACTGGCGCTGCGCTCCTGTCCGAAATTGTGATTCCCGTGTCGGTATTGGACATTCGATATCAACCCTACGACGATATTATAAAATCCTTGGATTGCGCGGGTCTGAGGCGTGGTGGACGCAGTTAACTTTGTCGCTGGATATGCAATCAGGTTGTGATAGTGACTAAGGACAAAACTCAACTGATCTTCAGGGAAGGACGGGTCCTGCTGGCTCTGCTGGGGCTGGTCCTGGCGCTGTACGGTTCTATGTCGGTGCAACCCGTAGCTGAAGATCGCGATGTTCTGGTGTGGGTGAATGAGCAACCCGTTACCGGGGCGCAGTTGGCCTTCGCCGAAGAGCGCTTGAGCCGAGGCTCCGCTGAAGGCCTTGGGGCGACCCAGCGAGAGTCAATTATCGAACTACTGATCGACGAGGAGCTGTTATTGCAGCGCGCTGAAGTGCTGGGGACCTACGGTACAGATCCGGGCGTTCGCAAGGCGATAGTGCAGGCGGTGATAGACGAAGTGGTCGAAGATTTCCTGGCTGAACCGGTAGACCCCCGGCTTTTGAAGCTTTTCTATCGGGAACACAGGGCTGTTTTCGAGCGCCCGCCCAGAGTCGCTGTTGAGGCCTTGCGATTCAGTGACTTGCCTCAGGCCAGATGGGCGCGTACTGAGATCCTGGCCGGGACCGGCTTTGCCGAAATTGCCCGTACAGCTGAAGCCCAGGCAATACCGCATCTGCCTTCATCCCCCTTGCCAGCGCATATGTTACGTCGCTACCTCGGCACATCACTGGCGACGATCGCCCTGGCTCTGGAGCGGGGACAAACCAGTCAACCTGTTATAGGGCCCGACGGTATTTACCTACTTCGGGCAACGGCAGTAAATCCCTCTGAGGTTCCTGAACTCGAGGATATAGGTGCCGATGTCGAAGCCGAGTATCGGATTAGAGGCCGGGAAGCTGCGTTGGAAGATGCCGTTGCCGGGCTGTGGCGAAGGGCCAGCGTCAAGGTCAATGAAGACGCGGTGGTGGGTGTCACAGTAGCCGGGAAGTACCGCCGCAATCTGTGGCAACTCCTTGGAATCAAAACGGGGTCAGTAGCACGACTTTGAAGAGAGTGAGAATCATGGTGGGATTGTTGGCCAAGACCCTGGGGCTGGTAGCACTGCTCGTCATGGTGGCGGGAGTGATCCTGTACTTTAGCGTCGTGCGAATAGCCGACCCGCGTGGTGACTTCGAACAAGATCCTCTGCAAGCGGGAACCCCCACAGGGACTGCTACGCCCCGCGATGTAGTGAGAGACCGGGAGTCCTCAGGAAATACAGCGCGGGCAGGGACTGCAGTGGCGGCACCCTCCATGGTTGGCAGTGCGAAACAAATTCTGTTCGGCGATACTCATGTGCACACGACATGGTCCTTCGATGCCTTTATGTTCTCCCTGCCGATCCTCAACGCCAGCAAGGGAGCCTATCCACCGGCCGCGGTGTGCGACTACGCTCGATTTGTCGCACAGCTCGATTTTTTCTTTCTTACAGATCATGCGGAAAGCTATACCTCGCAGCGATGGCGGGATGCTCAGGCGGCAATCCGCCACTGCAACGCGATCTCCGGACCTGCGGACAACCCGGATCTGATGGCCTTTATCGGTTTTGAGTGGTCACAATTTGGTAAGACCCCGGATTCCCATTACGGGCATCACAATGTGCTGTTTCGAGATACTGGAGAGAAGGAATTGCCAGCCCGTGCCATAGGCGCCGCCGGGCCTGCCAGTAACGCGCTGCGGGGCAGTGATGGCGGAGATGCTGGCACGAGCATGTTGCGGTGGCTGGATATGGGCAACCGCAGTTATTACGAGGCGCTCAGCACCTTTATGCGTGAGTTGCGCCAGGAACCGGATTGCGCTCCGGGCATCAATAGCCCAGAGCTTCCGGCCAATTGTTACGAGTCTGCAGAAAACCCCGGGGAACTTTATAAGAAACTCGACCAATGGGGCTTCGATACCCTGGTTGTTCCCCACGGCTCGGCCTGGGGCATCTACACGCCGCCTGGCGCCAGTTGGGACCACCAACTGAAAGCGGAGTATCACGACCCGGACAAGGCCAGATTAATCGAAGTGTACTCCGGTCACGGCAACTCAGAGAACTACCGCGATTTCGAAGCGCGCTCCCTGGACGAAAACGGGAGTCCCTACTGCCCGGAGCCGCAGGCAAATTACCTGCCGTCCTGCTGGCAGGCCGGCACCATTATTCAGCATCGCTGCCTCGATAATGGTGGCGGCGCCAGCGACTGTGAGCAGCGTGCGGATACTGCCCGGCAGCACTATGCGGATGTGGAACATGTTGGCGGTTGGTTCAGTGTGCCGGGGGCAACTCCCGCTGAATGGCTGGACGCAGGCCAGGCCAGAGATGTTTTTCTCCCGGCGTTCAATTACCGGCCGAAGAAATCAGTCCAATACGGATTGGCCCTGCGCAATTTCGACAACCCGGAAGAGCCCCTGGGTTTTAAGTGGGGGTTCATCAGTTCTTCTGATACCCATTTTGGCCGTGCGGGTAACGGCTTCAAGCAGTATCCACGGATCGGGACCGGAGATGCCGGTATGCGGGGGGCGCGCAATGCTTTTTGGGACTGGTTGCTCTACCGTCGTAAGCAGGAAGAGCCGGCTGATCGCTCCCGTGCGGTGGTTCGGGTAGTGGGAGATGACAGTGAGCAGGAGCGAAAGATGTCGTTCCTGACAGCCGGTGGTGTGGTGGGGGTACACGCCGACGGTCGGAGTAGGGATGCGATCTGGGATGCGCTTAAGCGCCGAGAGGTATACGGCTCGAGCGGCCATCGCCTTTTGCTGTGGTTTGATGTGCTCAATGCCGGTGCGAGCCCGAGGCCAATGGGTAGCGAAGTCGATCTGCATGCGTCTCCAAGCTTCAGGGCCACGGCGGTTGGATCCTTCAAACAGTTGCCGGGCTGCCCGGAGTATGTGAAAGACGCGCTGACGGA
>JBLIIW010000097.1:0-14413 GCA_047635315.1 Halieaceae bacterium
CGCTGAGCGAGGAATTACCGTTACCCGTGAATCGATCCGCCTCTGGTGCATCAAATTCGGCGCTCTGTATGCTCGGAGGCTGAAGCGAAAACACCGAGGCTACGGCGACACTTTCTATATCGACGAGGTGTTCGTCAGGATCAATGGTAAGCAACACTATCTTTGGAGGGCGGTGGATCAGGATGGCGAGATCGTTGATGTATATCTTCAAGCAAAGCGTGATGGTGCTGCTGCAAAGCGTTTCTTTAAAAGGCTGTTACGAAGTCACGGCGGCGAGTCCAGGAAGATCGTGACGGATAAGCTGCGCAGTTATGGCGTTGCTCATCGAGAACTGATTCCTGAGGCGATCCACAGTACTGATCAGTATGAGAATACTCGTGTAGAGCAAGCTCATGAAGCGACGAGAGTCAGGGAGCGAGGGATGCGACGGTTCAAGTCAGTTGGGCAGGCGCAACGGTTCCTTGCTGCTCATGCTGCGGCTTCAAATCTCTTCAATTTTGGCAGGCACCTGGTTCGGGCCGAACACTATCGAGATCTGAGGGTGAGTGCGTTTGAAGAATGGAGTAGGGTAGTGGCCTGATTACGGGCTGCTGATTTGTGTCGCCTGATGAAGTTTACTTGGCAGTACCATAAAACAAGTATTCCTCATGAGACGGGTAACCGCTATAGTTAGTCACAATCAACGTTTGGTCATTCTTTTCGGACAATTAGATGACTCATAAGATCTACGCATACCCAATACGTTATTTGACCGAACCCCGGTTAGGCCTGCGCGCGCTCCTGTGGGTACTGGTGTTAATCGCGGCAAGCGCCTGTAACCCAGTCGTAGAGCAACCCGTCTCAGGCCCTATCACGCTAGGTACCGAGTGGATAGAGATCGTCCCGCCCAAGCCATTGAAAGTCACGAAGAACGAGCAGGCGATCCGGATCGAGTTACCCGGGAGCGCAGACATGCAGCTCCAAAACACAATTGAACTCAGCGATGGCCGTCGTCTGCAGATCGAAGCCGAAGTGGTCGACGACCAGGGTACGACCTATGACCTCGCGCTGGGCGGTGTGGCGGCGACGAAGCACGCGTTTTTCTATCGGGCGGGCGACTACCCGGCAGGACCGGACTATCCGGTCGACCGAACCATCGTGAAACTGCGTCTGCGTAGCAACGCGAGTGCCGACGTGGACGAAATCCGTTGGATTTGTTCGACGACGCCTTAGTCAATCAGCAACAGGAGATCACAGATGACGAGCATCACTGCGAACCAATTGAGGGCTGGCGACATCATCGTCAGCACCACCGGTGCCGGCGTGTCAGGTGTTACTCGTGGTGGCACCGGTTCGTCGGTCAGCCACTCTATGCTGTACATCGGCAACCAAAATGTCATCGAGGCAATCGCGACGGGCGTAACTAAGCGCACGCTGACGCAAGCTCTCCGTGAAGCCTCGCTCGCGATTGCACTGCGGCGTCGCAACACGACACAAGCCATTCGAACCGCCGTGGTGAGCCAAGCCGAATCCTACGCAAGCCGACGATTGGCCTATGACGAGATCGGCGCCGCCGGCGCTGGTGCCGCATCGACCAACCGCGGCCGTCTACTCGCTAGCATAGCCTGCGGCCTGAGCCCAATCGCCTGTGGTGCCGGAGCTTCCGCCGTTGCTCGTAACGCTCATGCCGGCCAGGCCGACCGGGCTTTTTTCTGTTCTGAACTGGTCGCCCGGGTTTTCGAACTCGCTGGCGCTCCAATTACTGACCTCTCACCGTCTTTCACGACGCCTCGCCATGTCCGTATGTCCTCGCAGCTGCTATACGTCGGCCATCTGAAAGACACGTAGCAGAGCGATCTCTACGGTCAACGAGCTTTTCTGTTAATCGTGGTAGCGGATCTTCAACGTCGAAGCGGCGCTCACGTTTTGCACTGACATCGGCCGAACGCGAAGAGATGTCTCGAGGGTACTGCCAACTTAACAGGCAGAAATTGCTAGAATCGGTGGATGAATACTTACAAACGCCACCGATTCCCTCCCGATATCATCTCCTACGCCGTCTGGCTCTACTATCGTTTCAACCTGAGTCACCGCGACATCGAAGACTTGCTGGCAGAGCGAGGTATCACAGTCACCCGAGAATCAATCCGTCTCTGGTGTATCAAATTTGGAGCTGTTTTCGCCCGGCGGTTGAAACGGAAACACCGTGGATACGGCGATACCTTCTACATCGATGAGGTCTTTGTCAGGATCAACGGCAAGCAGCATTATCTCTGGCGGGCGGTTGATCAGGATGGCGAGGTTGTTGACGTCTATCTACAGAGCAAGCGTGATGGGGCTGCCGCGAGGCGGTTTTTCAAGCGCTTATTGCGAAGTCACGGCGGCGAGCCCAGGAAGATCGTGACGGATAAGCTGCGCAGCTACGGCGTTGCTCACCGAGAACTGATTCCTGAGGCGATCCACAGTACTCAACAGTATGAGAAAAATCGGGCGGAGCAGTCTCATGAAGCGACGAGAGTCAGGGAGCGAGGGATGCGACGATTCAAGGCAGTGGGTCAGGCTCAGCGGTTTGTCACGGCTCATGCAACTGTTGCCAATCTGTTCAACCTCGGCAAGCATCTGGTCCGGGATCAGCACTATCGCGATCTCAGGATGACTGCGTTTGCTGAATGGAACTGAGCGGTCGCGTGAGACCTGAGATTCGATTGCTCAGGCCTGGAGAAGTTAAGTTGCCAATACCCTGAAGAGAGGTAAGGAGTTTCCGAGACTGAAATTCGAACCGGTCTTGCCAATACCCAAAACCTTCCAAATGGATTAACTCTTCGAATTCAAAAATTCATTTCACGCTGGACCAGTACAATATGTTGTTGGCACTAATTAGAAATGGATTATGCATCTTCCGGCAAGTTTGTATTGCTCTATACTCATATTCTGCAAAACGTCTTGTTTTTTAAAAAGGTCTTCTGCCTTGATCAACTTACTGTAATCTCCTGCCATATATTTGGTCCATTTTGGCATTGCCTTGTTCCACAATCTTGATTTCATCTTGCCAACTGCTCCGCCTGCCGCCGCTGCCATCATCCTGTTGAGGATCATTGACCAATCGGTACCTAAGGTCAATCGGCCAGTTGCATATCCGCTGGCCCCCGGTTCGCCTTTCCCGGGATTAATGGCAGATACCAGGTATTCGACATTAGGGGTGCCCACCTGATTGCCAACATGATGACCTGACCAAAAAAATGGAAGAGCAAATGCCCCTTCCGAATCTGACAAATCCATCGTGGTGTTATTGTCGGTTTTGAACTCTCCCTTATATCTAATTTTTAACTTAGTTCCGCCACTCTTGATGTGTCGTAGAGTTACTAGTGCACCCTTGTAAGGATCACCAGCTTCAACCCCTGTCCAGCCGTCGCCATAACACACGTGTCCAAATATTATGCCTCTATTCATAACTATAGCTCCATGAAGTTAACACCGAAGAGTGGTGATTTGCCTTTTTTAGGAAGGTTATTTGCGTTTGAGCATGTCTCCCATATCGACGTTTCATCCGACATCCCCCAGATGGTTACTGATAGACTGAAGTATAGGACAAATAAAGGTAAGCGCCCCATAAACCACGCCCTTCCCTTCAACGACTGACAAGCCCAGCCTGTTTCTCCGTGCCAACAATACGGAGGAAGAGCATGGCGGGCTCGAGGCAACCATCACCCGCTTTGACAGAGCGCCAGCATTTCTGGCTTGATCATATTTCCCGCGGTGATGGTGCGGGCAGCAGTACCAAGGGCTACGCGAGCGAACACGGACCGAGCGTTCAGGCGATGTACTCCGCACGCAAGGATCTTGTGGAGCGAGGTGTACTGCGTTAACGGGGACGCAGTTATTTACTGGTCGTTGGAATGCTCCAAAAAGTAAATGCGTCCCCATCAGAATACTTGGGGTCAGAGTAAAAACCCCATGGACGATCAGAGGCTGTTCTTACTCTGCCCTCAAACTCTCTCAACAGTAGGAGAGTAATCGGGCAGAGCAGTCGCACGAAGCCACCAGAGTGCGTGAGCGAGGGATGCGGCGATTCAAGTCCATGAAGCAGGCGCAGCGGTTTATGACTGCTAATGCTGCGGTTTCAAATCTCTTCAATCTTGGCAGACACCTAGTTCGGGCTCAGGCTTATCGAGATCTGAGGATGAGTGCGTTTGAAGAATGGAGCAGGGCTATCGCTTGATTACTGGGTATTGATTTCCGCCGCCTGATGAAGTTAATTTGGTAGTGCCGTTCTGAGAGCTACTCAGTAGAAACTGGCCCATATCCGCATGTACACCGCGCTATCTCTCAGGGCTAAAGGTGTCGAGAATCTTTACACTCGATACGAATGCCACGCTCGAAATCGGCTGGAGGCCTTCTCGTTGCTCGGATGGAACACATATTGCATGTACGAAAGGGTCATCCTCGCATACATGACGGGAATGCCGAAAAGGGGTAAAGCTATGAAGAGGAAAGCATCGGCGCGTTCGGCGACGTTCGCAGCTTATACGATGACCCGTAAGCGGGCATCCCTGCGATTCAGTCTGGCCCTGCTGGTCGGCAGCACCTTAGTCTCGGCAACCGCAGCAGCAGGCGTAATTTATCAATTGGATGCTACATCCACGGTTCAGGGTCCGAACTTAAGTGTCAGCGATTTTTGGGTATTGTTTGATGACCTGGACGGCGACAGCTTGTTCAGCGAAGACGAACTGCTGTCGTTCAGCGGAATGACCCGCACCACATCGGGCAGCACGTTTTACGACCTTATTTCGGCAGCACCGATGTTAACTGGGGTGGCCGACGGTAATAATAATCCGTCCGATCGGTGGTTGTTCGCAAAGACGGGTGGAGGCACCCTCAATGATTTCGCGACTAACTGGACCTACGAGGTGATTGAAGCCCCTCCGACCGCTGCGCCGCTACCAGGTACTGTGGCTCTGTTCGGACTGGGCCTCGTCGGACTGGGCCTCGGTCGCCGGAGACTCCGCGCCCACGCTCAGTCCGTTTAATCCCGCAGCCATTCGCAACGCATCCAGCGTCGGAGATAGTCGTCAATTGCAGTGACTCTCTTGGGAGGGTCTCGTTCAGCGAATGGAGTAGGGCAGTTACTTGGGGGAAGAGGCCAGACCTCTGCGCCCCCAGGACGTTAAGTGGGCAAACCCGCACTACGTCACCGCCCACCCCCCTCTACTGCAGGACCACAGGCAGGTGCTTCATCCGCCTGAGTTGCGGCTCCCCAAAGCATCAGGAATCCCGCAATGAGTAGGGTTAGTCGCAAGATGGTGCGCTGTCGGCGAGGTTGGGTGCCATGGGCAAACTGTACCGCGATCCGGGGCCTGGCGCCTCCGTTCCTGGCGAGATCGCGGCCGACGACAAGCTCTATCGGCAATGGAAGATGATGACGGAGACGCCGGACGAAGAAATTACCGTCTCCTACTTCGAACGATGCGCGATCACCTTGATCTCGGTGACGCCGTCGGGAACGGCTAGCGCGGTCGTACCGACGGCCGTCCATGCCGGGTGAGGTTCATTCATCACCTCCATCCGGACAGCGACAGCCGTTTCGATCTGCCGCGCGAGGTCAGTGTGGAAGGTCGTGATGTCGACAACGTCATCAAGGCTTGAGCCCGCCTCGCCCAGTATCTTGTCGATCTCGGCGAGACCGGCTTTGAGTCCCCGCGCATAGCGCTCCTCGTAACTGCCTTGGCCCTCGAGAAGTGTCACGATGCCCGACACGTAGACGATGTCGTCCTTGACGACCGCGGCCGCGAAGCCCCAGTTCTCGTAAGCCCAGCGATGGCTTTCTGGGACGATGATCTCCGCCGCCTGGCGGCTGCCTTCGGCAAGGACGGTATATGGCAGCGCAATCAACGCCAAAAAAGCTACAGCAATCACCCCACGCAACATCGGCCCAACGATACGCCCCCGCCGCAGGCCCTGGATCGTTGACACCAGCAGGGCGATCCCGATGATCAGGGCGATCCAGTCGAACATGCCATGCACGCCCGCGCCTTCGCCAACGCCGCTAAAGAAGTCGCCGATCGCGGGTGGTATGCCAGCGAGAAAGCCGCCGACGCCTTCCCCGGCGGAATGCAGAACGCTATCGGAGTCTGCTGCTGTGCTCATATCGTCACTCCCGGGCTTTCCGATCGCCCAATAAAAAAGGGTCACATCGCTGCAACCGTTTGATATTAATCACTATATGGCTCCGCCTGCTGGGCTCGAACCAGCGACCCAATGTTTATGATGAGGACCGATATCAGTCCCGCTATAGGCTAGGAAGGCAATGCCTTTTCCGTCTAGTCGAGCTGCTTGAACTACCTATGCTGAACATACCTCGCACCCGGAGCTACTGCATAGTCGCAAGATAAGGCGGCGCAAGCGCATTCGTTTTACCTACAGAGAGCGATATCTGAGGTACGAGGTCGCAAAACTTCTATCGCCCCAAGCTGTTGCATCGTGTTCATGTCTGAGCGTATCTTCGACCGGTAGATTCGCAATCCCGTTATCTGGGGTAGGACTAATAATATGAAAAAAACGCTCACAACCGCATCAGTTTCTTTGGTATTGCTTTGTTCTTTGACTCCTGCTGCGCTTCAGGCCCAAGCTCCACAGGCAGCAGATCGAGCAAAAGAAGTCGCCCATATCAAGGCGTTCTGGACTAAAGACCGAATTGCCGCCGCTCAGCCGCGTGATTTTGTGCTCGACCATCGAGGACTGGCTTACATTAAAGGCACAGGAGCCAGGCCCATCCCTTATGGCCACTCCACACCCGCTCAGCCCGAGCCTCTAGCAAAGGGTGGAAAAGGTGGTGGCGGAGGTAGGCCAGGCGGTGGCGGTGACACCGGCGGCACCGGCACGGATTTTCAGGACGTGAGTAACGCTCAGTGGACCAATGGTGGTGTAGTTCAACGGGCAGCTGGAAGAATTTACTTCGTGATGGACGGCGGCAGGGGATACGTTTGCTCAGGCACTCTGATTAATGATGGGGAAGTTACGAGCAGTCGTAGTGTTGTGCTCACCGCTGCGCATTGCGTGTATGACGACGTTAACAAGGCTTTTGCTGAGTCAGCTATTTTCATACCAAACCAGGCGGCTACCACGGGAGCTGGCACGGATGCTGACTGCGCCAATGATCCGGATGGATGCTGGGTAGCTGATTTCGGTGTCGTGAGCGTTGATTGGACTGCGGCTATATTTCCCGACAACATCCCGTCTGATTACGGGTATTACGCATTGGGGACTGATAATCCGAGTAACACCTACTGGAATAACGAGGGAAACTCGGTTCCTGCAGATAGAGTGATACCCCCCATGGACGTCTCCTTTGGTCAAGCGACGCTCGGTCTGTATACGCGAGCTCTGGGTTATTCCTACAGCGACGATCCTAACTTCATGTACTGCGGCGAGCCGGTTATGGGTAGCAGCTATGACGGTTATTTACTCCCAAACTGTGGGATGTCTGGTGGCGCGTCTGGAGGGCCGTGGAGTCAGTCTGACGCTCTTGATCTTGGCGTAGGCCCGATTATGTCGGTGAACAGCTACGGGCCCTCGCGTGGCAGGAAGTACATGGGCGGGCCTCGGCTTTACAATAACGACGCTACATGTCTCTTCGCTCGTGTTCAGAACGCAGCGTCAGGGAATACCACGGGTCTGGTTGGCTGTTAATCGGTCTCTGGACTTCTCTGGGGAGTGGCGTCTCTTAAGGCCGCTCGCTGAGCCCCTATGACGACGATCGGTTATTTGGTCAAGGCGGCGCTTTTTGTTGGTTTGGTCAGGCATTTCAGCGGATTATGTTAGCGCTCCTGAGGCTCAGGTAGCGTTAACGCCGGCATCAACCTGTGGTATTTCCCTAAAGTGGTGGTCGCAATAGGGCTTAAGCCGTGGAGTAGTTGATTACGCGTCCGATTACTCCTTGATGCCAACGCTTGTCGCTAACCCAATAAAAAAGGGTCACATCGCTGCAACCCTTTGATATTACTTACTATATGGCTCCGCCTGCTGGGCTCGAACCAGCGACCGATTGATTAACAGGGCAGTGGAGAGATTGCTGCTGCCCCACTAAGCCGAAGAAATTAAACCGGTTTTCTGATGCGTCGTTGTTACCAGATCCTGATACCGAACGCTTCCCGAAGCGCCACGGGCAGTGGGGGAGGGGAGCAAAACGGTAAGACCAAGAATCGTAACAATTTTGCCCGTACCGAAACCCCGAAGCTTTCCCGAACAGAGGCCTCGCCCGCGCGAGCGCGTACCGGGCGCAGGGGGAAGCAGGGGTCATAGCCACCGGGGACCCTCACGAGGGGGGTAGTGTACTCCAGCATGTGCGAGAAAAGACTGGCGTATGCCGGTAAGCGGACGGTCGCTGCCATGCCTGGTAACGGGCGCAATCGGCCAGAAGCACGGGCTGGAAAGCCTCGGGCTGACAGGCTGCAGTCACCTCAAAGCGGCCAGTCGCTAAAGGCGAAATTAGGTGATTTTAAGACTGCTTTCGGCGGTGGTCTCAATCGGTCGACGCAACACATGCTTCAAAACACTCGGCGGGAGTCCGAAACCCCAACGTTTCTCGGGGCCTTCCGTTGAGTTGCCTGGCAACGGCATTCAGTCGGTTCTGATGCACGTCGGACAGGTCAGCTCCCTTGGGAAAATACTGTCGAAGCAAGCCGTTCGTATTTTCGTTGGAACCCCGTTGCCAAGGAGACTGAGGGTCGCAGAAATACACGTCGATGTCTGTCGCCAGCGTAAATCGTTTGTGCTGCGCCATCTCTGAACCACGATCCCAGGTGAGCGTTTTGTAAAGCTCCCTCGGTAGCTTGTGAGCTTGCTTGATGAGCGCGTTGATTACCGTTTCGGAATCTTTGCCGGATGTTTTAACCAGCATCACATACCGCGTCTTGCGTTCAACGAGGGTCGCAATCTGACTGACATTGCCGCCGCAGATCAGGTCGCCTTCCCAATGCCCGGGTACCGCACGATCCTTTACTTCTGCCGGACGCTCACTGATAGATACGGTATCGAGTATGCGTCCGTGGTTGCTCGTCTTTTGCGTGTGGTGCCTTGAGCGCCGTATGGCCCGACTACGCCGCATATGCTGAATAAGCTCTTTCTTTAAAGCGCCGCGGGCCTGTATGTATAAGCTTTTGTAAATCGTCTCGTGCGACACCTGATGACTCTCGTCTTGCGGATAGTGGCGCTTCAGCCATCCGGCGATCTGTCGAGGTGCCCAGAGTTGTGTGATCTTCTCGGCCACCTCTCTCGCCAGAGCTGGGTGCTTCTTGAGTTTACAGTCCTTGGGTCGCTTCGCGCGATCCCAAGCGGCGGCATCTGCGCTACTAGCTCGATACTGACATCGTCCGTCATTGCGGCGGATCTCTCGGCTGACGGTCGACGGTGCTCGGCCCAGGCCGTCTGCGATGCACCGAATCGACCGCCCTGATGCGATCCCTCTCGATATCTCCTCACGCTCGGCCAATGACAAACAGCGCGCAGAACGGCGTCGCTGTGCCGGACGAATACCGCCCGTCTCGGAAAAGATCCGATGGATAGATGAGTGTCCCTGTATACCAAAGGACCGGCCAATCTCATTCAAGGATTCACCGCGCTGCCAGCGATCCCACATCAAGGACTTCTCAGCTTGGGTGTAGTGACGTCTCTTGCGATCTTCCATTTGCGACAACCTCTTTCTCTACGTCAGTAGAGTTTAGGTGTTGCATCGACCGTTTGAATCCACAGCCACTAGCGGTCGTTCAGGGTGTCGATAATCAGGAAATGAAAGAGCGGCCCCCGCAGGAGCCGCATCAGCTATTTCATATTATTGAACTCGGAAACCTATGGTGTGTACCAGATCGGCGATGTGTAGGCGCGTTCCTGATTGACCATGGGGACTTCGGCAGGTAACTTGATGCCATACTTCTTCGCATCGTAAGCGGTCCAGCGTGGCGTCGGAATCTCTATCACACGGCCGTAGTAAAAGGCGTGCTGGGCCGGGTCGAAGTCCGGATCCGTCCAGACGGCGCTTAGCTCCGGTGAGCCGATTGTATTCGTCCAGTTAGCGTTGGCAATGTCCACGGTGCTGCCAACTGCGGGCAGCTTACCGTCAGCGCCGGCCTTGCGATCACCAGACCACACAACGTCATAGACCTTCTCATGCAACTCACCCTTCGCGTCCTGCCAGCCCTTGATGATCTGATACCGATCGAGATTCGCTCCGATCGGATCCTTGAGCGCAGCAAGAAGAAACGTCGGCGCTTTGCCGGCGGGGGCCTTGTGGAGGTCGCCGCCCATGGGAACACCCTTGCGGTATCCGATCTGAGCCGGAGTGCGATTGGTCGCATCGTTCGCCTCAAACTCCCAGCCGCCGAACAGGCGCACCAGCATGCGCGAACCCGTGGTGGCGTAGACTTCTTTTCGTTGCATCGCATCGAAGAGGGCTTCGCGGGTATTGTCGCGCGCCCACACGCCGGCGTAGCCAGAGGCCACCATTTGCCAACTGATTAGCTTGAGTTCGCTGCCGGGGAACCTGATGTCATGCAAAGGGCGGTTCGGGCTGGGTTCATAGGCAGCCATCTTGCCAAAGAAATTATCCTCTCCCGCCGTGGCCAGCCCGGTATGCGAGTCGGTGCTGCCGATCATTCCAAACTTGTAGGGATTTACGCCGGTCTTTTTTTCCAGTTGCAGACCGACCTTGAGGCCCGAACGGCCGTACTCGTATTGCAGCATGTCCGGCTTTTTGGCGACGCTCAGGTTAAGGTTGCCCAAGTCCCAGGTTTCGTAATCAGCGAATTCGTCATTGGGTGAGAGAAAGGCATGCGCTTCGCCGTCACCTTTCATCTGAGTAACTTCGTAGAGTGGCTCCCAGTTCATGCGAGTCTCTGCGTATTGTTTGCTGATCGCTTTGCCCGCTGAGTCCACCAGCGGAAACATGCCGCCATTACTCAGGTTGCCGTTATGCGCGATTGCCAGGACTTGCCCGCCGGTTTTGTCCTCGTAGGCCTGCATTGCCTTCCATAGGTCTTCGGGCTTGTCACTCCCAAAAGGAGCGATAGTGGTATACGGTTCGACCTGGCTCGCCTTCGCACCATCGTCGCGCATGATAACGACGCGATGCAGATTGTTGCCGCCGGTGTTCGAGGTCCATTCATAACCGATGAACGCGGTGAAACGACCCGGTTCATTGTATTGCTCGGCAGCGTCGATTGTGTCTTGCCAGGCAGAACGGTAGGCGCGGCTTCCCGGCAGCGACAACATCGGCTCCGGCAGAGTTCCTTTCGAAAAGCGATCAATCAGTTCCAGCGCCGCGGCCGCAGCACCTTCACCACCGGCCTGGATCTGGTCGTGCAGACGCCGCCCGATCGGGTCGGACAGGATTGCTGGATCGCTGGCCAGGATGCGGCCGAACATCCCCATGTTGTCCGAGTGATCGGCGACCACCAGAAAATCGAGTGGACGCGAAAGTCTAGCCTGCTGACCCGTCGACGTCGTCACCTCTTCACCGCGCGCGAAGCGATAGGCATCCGGCGGTCCGAGACGCGCGCCAAATGCTCCCGCGTCGAAAGAGTAGCTTGTGTGCAAGTGGGTATCACCCCAGAAGACCCGGGTCGGGATATTGGCACCTGCGTAGGGGGAATAAGGTTCCGCCGGAAAGGTGTTCTTCATTTGTTCGGCAGTGGGTCCGGGCTCCTGCGCCAATGCCACCGAAGCCAGAGCACAACCAGCGAGCACGGCTACTTTTTGTATCGTGAATTTCATCGCGACTGTTTCCTTACTTTGTATGAGTAGTTTGTTCATTTCCCCAGCGTATACCATAGTGCACTGTCGATGTTAACGCTCGTCGCGTCGATTCTAACTTTCGCACCGCCCAAGCAGCCACTGACCAACTAATGTCGACTTTGGCTGGTCATCATCAAGCTTTAGAACGGCTGAAATGGGTCAAAAGTCGTCATCGGCCCAAGGTGCTTTAAACGACTCAAAATAGGCGATATAGATACTCACCCGTTCTCAGCCATACTGTAGAAGCTGGCAGGTAGCTGTCAGTGAGAGCGGGACATGCACCCGCTGACTACGAATAAAATAGGCTTAACATTCGATGTTTACCGCTTTACATTCGAGTCAGCAGGTGCGCTTGAGATCGTCAACGAATACTCAGGGCTTGCCTTCGCACCGGCTCACCTATATCGCTTTCGCAGATCTCAAACTGCATGCCCCACAACTTCAATTTAGCATATTGGGGAATTGTCATGAGTGATCAGAAAACTGTTGTCTACACCGCCCAGGTCGGTATCGACTGGGCAAATTCGAAACATGATGTTTGCGTTCAGCAGGCCGGTTCAGATAAGCGAGAGTTCGACGTTGTCCAGCATCGCGTTGACGCCATTGACGCCTGGGTGCAGGGCTTGCAAACACGGTACGGCGGCGCAATAGCTGTGGCTGTAGAACTGAGCAAGGGGCCTATCGTATCAGCCCTACAGAAGTATGACTTTATTGATATTTTTCCTATCAATCCAAGTACGCTGGCCAAATATCGAGAGGCCTTCCAGCCCAGTAGAGCCAAAGACGATCCTACCGATGCTGAGCTTGCCCTGGATTTGCTGCAGAGACACTCCGGGCGATTCACACGTTTGAAGCCGCAGAGCGCCCAGATGCGCGCACTGGCGACACTGGTTGAACAACGCAGGCGGCAAGTCGGTGAGCGCATTCGGATCACCAATCGACTACGCTGTGCATTGAAACAGTACTACCCGCAGGCTCTGGACTGGTTTGACCAAATTGATACGCCCTTATTCTGCGAGTTCCTGAAGCGATGGCCAACCCTGGCGCAAGCCAAGTGTGCACGCTCAAACACGCTGAGAACATTCTTCCGTAACCACCATAGTTACCGTGAGAGCGTGATCGAGTCTCGCCTGAAGGGGATCAAGAGCGCCCATCCACTCACCTTGGATGACGCGATTATTGTGCCATATCGAATTCAGACGCTGGTTTTGGTTGAGCAACTCGGGTTGATGTTTAAGGCGATTCGGCAGTTCGATGATGAGATAGATAAGCTGGCCTCAGCGCATCCGGACTATGGTTTGTTTCAGTCGCTTCCTGGAGCGGGTCCGTCATTGGCACCCAGGCTACTGGTCGCATTTGGAGAGCAACGAGATCGTTTTACATGTGCTGCGGATCTCCAAAAGTACGCAGGTATTGCGCCGGTGACGGAGCGCAGCGGACAAAAACTGTGGGTGCATTGGCGACTACAGTGCCCAACATTTTTACGCCAGACCTTCATTGAATGGGCTGCGCAGACGATCAACAAATCCTACTGGGCTGGCGAATATTATCGACAACAGAAGGCCAAAGGTTGCACTCACCAGGCTGCTGTCAGGTCACTGGCTTTTAAGTGGATACGTATTCTCTATCGGTGCTGGCAGACTGGTGTAGCCTATGATGAATCCCGTTATTTAAAAGCACTGAAGCGGCGCGGGTCACCGCTACTCAAGAAGCAAGCCGTGCTTGAATATGCTTGACTAACTACCTCAGGGCGTGATGAAGCGGTCCCCCAGGGCCGGATGGTCGATCTTCGCCTGCGGGTCGGGACAGGTAGTCCGGCACACCGCGCCGTCAACGACCGCTGACGGGAAAGCAGACGGTCATCAATAGCCCCGTGAGTGGGAGCAGCCGGCCGATTGAGCGTTCTGGAAAGCCTCGGACTGACAGGCGGCAGCCACCTCATAAGAGACATCGGCGTGAGGGTAAATCTGTCGCTGATTGCGTCCGCTTTGCAGCCAAAAGCGAACTCTATTAATGTTGTCCTCGAGGCGAGAACCATCACTTAACTCCGGCAGGTACTGCATCGATTACATGTGGAATGGTTTTTCGCAGCATCGAGGCGCCCATAGCTATTACGACGACCGAACTTATGACCACTGACGGTCCAAATGACCATCCCGGTACGCGAGAGGCTACTTCTGCGACAGCAGCAGCCATCAACCCAACATAAGACCACGCCATGAAATAGGCGTGTCGATAAATCCAGCCTGGGGCTTTACGCCAGGTCGGCACGAAGCCTGCCATCACTGTGGCCAGACTCGCAAGAACCATCCAGTGAAACGGACCGAACTGGCCATAGAGTTCGTAATTCAATAGCGCTGTACAGTTGAGACCTATCATCGTGACAACGTAGCCTCGGCCCATCCAGCGATGTATGCGCGTACCTTTGCGGCAAAAAATTACCGCCGCGCCGAAAAGTATTGCGGCGAGAGCCATCAGTACATGGACAAGCCCAAGCGAGTGGCTTTGTAGGTGGTCAATCACGATAATTCATCCAGTAGCTTTTGATCCTGGTAAGCGCTGCGTAAGCTATCGCCAACTTAACAGTCAGAAATTGCTAGAATCGGTGGATGAATACTTACAAACGCCACCGATTCCCTCCCGATATCAT
>JBLIIW010000098.1:0-14379 GCA_047635315.1 Halieaceae bacterium
ATCGCCAGATTCGCTCTGTTGGCTTTCGGAAAGTTCCCGGTTGGCGTCGATCAGCGCCTGCACGATGGGCAGGTTAAGCGCCGGCGCCGGATCATCGGGAAAGCGTTGCTGTAGAGAGCGGTATACGGCGCGCGCGTCTAGATACTCCCGCGCGTGGGCGAGGGCGTTGCCTCGCGCCAGCAGGGAGGCTGCATCCTGGTACTGGGAGAAATATTGCGCGGCGCTGTTGAAATCCTGCGCCGCGTATTGGCTGATACCGCGCCAGCGCGGATCCTCAAAGCTGCGCGCGGCCTTTGCGTAGTCGCCGCGCTGGAACCACAGCCAGCCCTGTTGATCCGGGGTCAGCCACAGTCCGACAAACTCTTTGGGATGCGTTATGGCCGCCAGGCTGCAGGCCGTTAGCAGCGCGATCAGCAGTGCTTTGCGGCGCGACTGCAGCTTGCGCAGAGCGCTGTTCAACAGGCTTACCATCGCAGAACCCAGCCGGCGCGAAACCACAGTAGAAAGAGCAGCATGATGGGCGGTAATAGATAATAGCCGCCGTCTACCCAGGGCCGTGCGCTATCTTCACTGAGGCGATAGTGGCGGTCGATTCTCTTGAGAACGGCGCGCAGGTCGGCGTCATCGGGGGTGAGCGCCTGGTAAAAACCATCGGCGGCCGAGGCCAGGGCGCGTAGCTGTTCGTCCTGCAGCGGCTGCGCATCACTTTGCAGCCCGATCTGCAGGTCGGCGTCGAGTTGTGCCTGGGTTTTGCCGATACCCCAGATGATTACCTGGATGCGCGAGCGCTCGGCGAGTGCGGCGAAGGCCTCCGCGGCCTCCGCGGACGCGCCGTCACCGACAATCAGCAGGCTGCCGCCGGCGCCGCGTTCCGCCAGCAGGGCCTCCGCCAGGGCCAGGGTGGCTTCCGGGGCCTTACCCTCCCGCGGCAGCATGCCCAACTGAAGTGCATCGAGATAGTGAAGCAGCACCGACGAATCGTTAGTCAGGGGCAATACCGTGTGCGCGGTTCCCGCGTAGGCCAGGAGAGCCGTGTAGGCATCTCCGCGAGCCTCAGCCAGCTTGAGAACCTTGTCGCGTGCGCGCTGCAGGCGTGTTGGCTGCACGTCGCGCCCGCCCATGGATTGGGAGAGATCCATAGCGACTACCAGCGCCGCGTTGTCCACGGCGAAGGGCGATTCCCCACGCTGCCAGCTCGGGCCGGCGAGGGCGATGACGGTCAGTGGACTGAGTACAGCCGAAACCCACAGGGGCGAGAACAGCCGACGCTGGCTACCCGGCACGATCATGCGTGGTAGAAGGTGCGCGGCGAATACCGGGCGCCACTGACCGGCGAGGTCGCTGCGCCGCCACTGTAAAAAGGTGAGAAAGCCAAAGGGGAGCAGAAGCAAAAGCCATAGCGGTCGCAGAAAATGCAGTTGTGCCCAGGCATCCCATTCAGACATGCGAGGACCTTCTGCGTTGCCAGCCCAGCAGGGCGAAAAGCGGCAGTGCAATGAGGTAAAGAACGCCGAAGGCCGCCAGCGGCACATGAAACAGCGTGTTGCGTGGACGATAAGACAGTGAGTCGTAACGCGCTGGTTCGAGCTCATCGATGCGCCGGTAGGCGCGCTGCAAAGCTGCTGGGTCCACCGCCTCGAAGCTCTCTCCGCCAGTGGCCTCGGCCACTGCCTGAAGCGTTTCCAGATCGAGAGCTTCCTCACCGACGGTAGCCGGGTCGCCTACGGCGACTGTGTAGATGGTGACGCCCTGGGCGGCGGCGATCATGGCGGCGTCTACAGGCGGTACCCGGGAACCTGTATCGTTGCCGTCGGTCAGTACTACCAGCACACGGTTTTCGGTATCTGATTCCATAAACAGGGCGATCGCCAGTCCGATCGCGTCGCCCAGGGCGGTGCTTTGTCCGGCCATGGCGACCTCGCTGCCCTCAAGCAGGGTTTCCCAGGTTTGCAGATCGTCCGTAAAGGGTGCCTGCAGGTAGGCGGCATTGCCGAACACGATCAGCCCCAGTCGATCGCCTTGCCGACCGGCAGCAAAATCCCGTAGCACCTCTTTGGCCGCCGTCAGGCGGTCGCCGCCGGCGGTATTGTCACTGGCGAAATCGGTGGCCGCCATAGAGCCGGAGAGATCCAGTGCCAACATCAGATCCCGGGCTGATTTCTCCACAGTCACCGGTGCGCCCACCCATTCGGGTCGCGCCAGGGCGCTGACCAACAGGCACCAGCCGAGGATACTGGTGAAGGCCTGCAGTCGCCGGCGCAGCAGCACGCTCGCGCCGATTCGGGGTGTCTCGCCGCTCAGCGCCACCAGCCGCTGGAAATAGGGCACCTGCAGTGAGTCCTGGTTTTCCCGGTGCGGAGGCAACAGCCAGCGCACTATGAAGGGCAGCGGTAGAAGCAGGAACAGCCACATGTGGGTGAATTCAAGCATCGAGTTGTTGATGCTCCTGAATCCACTGCTCAAGGACCGGGAACAGGGAGCTATGCCGCACTGTCAGCTGTTCCGGCAATGGCGCGTAGGCGAGTAGATGTAGCTGTTCCAGTGGTAGCGGCGGCGCTTGCGGGGCCATTTCTTCCAGTAGGCGTGCCCAGGCTTCACCATCACTTGCCGCTACGCGGGTGCGCGGGGCCGCGTGCAGCGCCACGGCGCGCAGCAGCGGCGCAAGTTCGCGCAGTGCGTTCCGGTCGCCGGCCACGCTTCTCTCCTCGAGGCTGTGCAGTGCCACCAGGGCCTCGCGGCGATAGCGATTGCTGCGGTAATTCTGCCAGCGACGCCACAGCTGATATACACAGAGTCCCAGCAGCAGCGCGAGCAGTAACCACCAGCCCGGCGTTTGCGGGCGCAGCGATATATCAGCTGGCACCTCAATCTCCACAATGCCGCGGATCGCGTAGTTACCCCAACCCGGGGCAAACAGTGCGCTCATGGCGCAGTGCCCCCGAGTGCATGGATGATCTGCTTGAGTGGATCCTGCACCGTATCAACGGGAATAATGGGCACGCCGTAGCGTTTGAGCATGCGCAGCATTTCTCCCTGGTGTTCATCGAAGCTTTCCCTGAAGCGTTTGACGAGTCCATTGCGGTTACCGGATACGGCGATCTGGAACTCGCCATCGCTCACTACCAGTTCGTCCACCGGTGGCAGGTCTATCTCGGCCGGGTCAAATATGTTGACCACAATCGCGTCGTTATGGAGGGTCATTCGTTTGAGAACTTCGCCCGTGTGTTCGTTCCAGCCGAAACCGTCTCCGATATAAACCAGTAGTGCGTCGTGGGACATCTGCCGTGCCATGGCGTCCAGAGCCCGGTCGAGTTGTGCTGGGCTGGACCGACGTCCGGCAGCGAGGGCGGCATTGGCCTGGGCCAGACGCGCCAGTAAGGAGATGACACTGTCGCGGCTGCGCCGTGCGGGAATTGAGTAGCAGTCCTGATCATCGAAAACGAGCGCGCCCAGACGATCGCCTGAGGCCAGCACGCGCCATGCGGCGAGCGCGGCGACCTCGGCGGCAACCGCTGACTTCATGGCTCGGCGGCTGCCAAAGAACATACTGATACGTTGATCGACCAGCAGATAGACCTGCCGCTCACGCTCCTCTGTGTACACGCGAACATGTGGTTTTCCCGTGCGGTTGGTGACTTTCCAGTCCAGGGTGCGGATGTCATCGCCGGGTCTGTAGTGGCGTAATTCCTCAAAATTGAGGCCGCGTCCGCGCAGGCGAGAACCATGCCGTCCGGCGAGAATGCTGCGCACCGGTTGGCGCGGGAGCAAAGAAAATCCGCGCGCCTTGTGCTCCAGTGCCCTGAGGTAGGGCAGGGTGGTGGCGATGCGGTCATCGGTCTCCGTTTTACTGCCCCGGTTTTTTCCGAAAATACTCACGGGCGTTCAGGCCGCAGCCACCTGCCGAAGCAGCTCGTCAATCACATGATCGCTGCAGACGGACTCGGCCATGGCGTCGTAGCTGAGGATCATCCGGTGGCGCAGCACCGCGTGGGCAACGCTGCGCACGTCTTCCGGGTCCACATAATCGCGCCCATCCATCCAGGCACTGGCCCGCGCACACTTGTCCAGGGCGATACTGGCGCGTGGACTGGAGCCCACGCGTATCCAATCGCTCAGAGGCGACTGCGCATAGCGATCCGGCGCTCGCGTGGCCATGACCAGAGCGACAATGTATTTGTCGATATTGGTCGAGACGCTGACCCCGGCAACGCCCTCGCGTGCCTCGAAGACCAGTTCCTGGGACAGTCGGGGCTCATCGTCGACAGCGGCGCTGCCCTCTTCTTTGCGGACCAGGCGGATGATGGCCTCCTCTGCGTCGTCGTCTGGGTAAGCGACACTGATTTTCATAAGGAATCGGTCCATCTGCGCTTCCGGCAGTGGATAGGTGCCTTCCTGCTCAATGGGGTTCTGCGTGGCCAATACCATGAACAGCGGTGGTAGCGCGTAGCTCTGACCGGCGACCGTCACCGTGCGTTCCTCCATTGCCTCGAGTAGCGCCGCCTGAACCTTTGCCGGGGCGCGGTTAATCTCGTCGGCCAGTACCAGGTTGTTGAAAACCGGGCCCTGCTGGAAATGCAGCTGCTGCTTTCCCTCGATCTCCTGATAGATTTCAGTGCCGGTTACATCCGAGGGCAGGAGATCCGGCGTGAACTGGATGCGTCCCAGAGACGCGTCGAGAACGCGCGCGAGGGTTTTTACGGAGCGGGTTTTAGCCGTGCCCGGCAGGCCTTCAAGCAGCACGTTGCCGTTGGTCAGCAGCGCCAGTATCAGCGTACGGACGACCTCCGCTTGACCGACAACGGCTTTCTCCATGGCGCCGGCCAGTTCTCGGAAGGCGCCCTGTAGTTGGTCACTCATTGCTTGAACACTCCATCGGTGTGGGCTGGGCCAGCGTGTCAGTTTATTGCGCCGGATCGGTGGGCAGGCGATTCACTATTCCCATTCTAGCGCCAAGAAGAAAAAATCGGCGCAAAAAAAAGCCCTCCGAAGAGGGCCTTGGATGAGCCGCCGTATTGATCAGAACTTGTAGGCAACGCGCGCCTGAAAGTTGCGGGACAGCTCCGGAAGAACGATCTGACTACCAAACAGGTCCGGGAAGTTTGATCGGAAGTACCGTTCATCGGTAATATTCTTGGCGTTCAGCTGGAAGGTCCAGGACTCCGTTTCATACACGATTCCCGCATTCAGGAGGGTGTAAGAAGGAAGTATGACCGCACCTGAAGATCCCGATGGCGTTTCGTCCACACTGATAACGCTGCCGCTGATGGCCAGTTTGTCAGTGAAGGAGTAGGTGCCCGTCAGTGTATAGATATTCTCCGGTATGCCGGCTCTGCGTCCATCCGGTGATGTTGGGATCCCGATGATCTGGCCACCGAAAACCAACGCCGGGTCGATCTGCGGAATATCATCTGCGCCGAAGAAACCGAACTGACCGCCATTCTCTTCTGCCTCGACAATGATGACCTCCATGTTAGTCCAGCCGCCGGTGACTACCAGGTCAGCGTTGACCACCCAGCGCAGCTCGGCCTCAATGCCTTCGGTACGACTGGTTGGGTTTGTGACGATCGCCTGGGCATTAAAGTCGACACGCTCCTGCTCATAGTAGTTGACCGCGAAGTACAGGGAGTCGTCCAAAAAGCTGCCTTTGAGACCGATCTCCCAGAGCTCAGATACATCCGTCCATCCTCCGCTTGCGATCTGGGCGGTGGGGATATCACCCACCTGACCAGCAATAAGCGTCGCCTGCTCGGCCACTGTTATGTAGGGGGTCAGGCCGAAGTCTGTGGTCCAGTTGATGCTTGCAGACCAGGACAAGAGATCCTCTGAATCTGACGCCTGCGGTATCTCTCCATCGGGGAATAGCAGCAGATCAAGCGGTGTGCTCGAGTCGACCTCTACATAGTCCTGACGCGCGCCAAGGGTAATCGCGATGCCATTGTCGAAGCTGAAGTCGCCCAGGAAGGCGAGACCGTACATGGTGTAGTCGCCGCTCTGGTATTCCGAGTAGTCCTTGTTGATCTGTGTCGCTAAAAGACGTGTGTCCAGGGAAGGGTCGCGTTCGGCATTGCTTTGACTGAGGTCGCGACGATCGAAGTACTCGTTAATGAAGTCCTGTCCGCGCAAGAAATCGGTATAACGAATAGAGGGGGAAAACTGGAAATCCGCTGTCATTGAGCCAAAGTCTTTTTCAAAGGCAAAAACGAGCTTGTTCTCGATAACATCCACTTCACCAAATTGTGAAAAGCCGTAAGCGTTTTCGTTGATGTTGTCGATTGTTTCGTAGAAGAACTGGTTGGTGATTCTCAATCCACCTTCTGTTTCGTACTCGAAATCCAGATAGAGCGTAAGGACCTGGTTGTCGAGGGTGTCGTTCGGGTCCACAAGTACATTACTTTCATCGAGTTTGGTGGTGCCCGGGTTGATCAGCGCCATCTCTGGAATGACGCTTGTTTCGTCTACAAATTCGGGACGGAAAACGAAATTGGAAAGTGCGCCCGACGTTGCACCGTATTCCTGGTGCGATATTTTGCCGTCCCCGTTGGTATCCAGGGGGCTTGCAGTACCTGTGATATATGTGCCGTTGTCGATAAGATCCTGTGTGAGTCGGTTCCAGCCGGCGACCTGATTACCGTCGTAGTCGTGATACATGCCACCAAATTTCATCACCAGCTTTTCGCTGAGGTCGACGTCAAAGGAGGCCTGAAGGATGTTCTGCTTGGTCTCGCTGTTGTCGTAGAAGCTGTCAGAGTCCTCGATTTCTCCGTACAGGTAGTAACCCATACGCTCGCTGATCGGCCCGCCCACTTCCGCGGTAAGCACATTACGGCTCCAGCTACCGGTCTCGTAAGACAGGCCGCCGGAGGTCTCTGTGAGGTATTCCCCGGATTCAGCGCGCGCTGACTTGGGATTGAAATTCAGGTAGCCGCCGATCTTCGCAGGCCCGTAAATAGGCGATGCAGGGCCACGTACGATATCGATGCGGTCTGAAGCGCCGATGGGGGTCGGATAGTTTCCAGGGTTGTCGATACGACGCACGCCCCGGAAATAGGTTTCACCCGCCGTTCCGCGCACGTCCAGGGAGCCTGCTACGCCGAAGAACGACTGGGTGAAAGTACCGGGAGCAAATGCCACGAGCTCGTCAATATCTGTAATGTTGAAGCGGTCCATCTGCTCCGCGCTGATGGTCGACGCGGAGCGAGGCGTTTCCAGTAGTGACTTGCCAAAACCGAAAATCTGAACGTCTTCTCCGGGCAAACTTCCCAGGGAGCCGGTAACGACAATTTCTTCCATTGCCGTCGCCGCTTCACTCTGGGCGTGGGCGAGCGGCGCTCCAGCCAGAACGGCGGCGACAGAGGCTGCCAGGGGCAGTCGACGGGTGGTGAATAGCTTCATAACCTCTCCTTTAAATAAGCTTCTTGTGGGTCCAGTCAGGGAGTACGCCCGACAACCAGAGGCCACCGCATTTTCAATGCCAGAGCACTTCTCGGGGAACAGGTTTGCACAATTGATGCCAATCGTTCAGCTGTTCAGTAAGAAAAAAATAGTTATATTTTTCATGAGTTTATAGCGCTTATCGACTTTGAATTATCACCAGGACCGGAGGATGAGTCGATCAGTACTTAGCGCACCCGGAGATTTTGCACTACGATGGTGCGTTGCCCGGCTCGTATGCGTCAATTAGTCATTCGGCGCATTATTACCGATCCGGGTTCGGCTCCCGACTGAGCGTCTCGATCAGGGGTGCGTGCTGAGGGAACTGCGCCTGTAGAAGGGAGGTGTGGCCCAGGCTCATATCACGATAGTCAAAGCCCGGGCTGACGGCTTCGCTGATCAGGCCGTAGCCAAACTCGCCAGCGCTGCTCAGGCGGGAGGCCTTCCAGATACCCCCGGTCACTGTGAGCTGCAGCTGGTGCCCCTGGCGGGGGTCCGGTCCCATGGTGACCGTTTCCAGACGTCCGTCCTCGTGCAGCAGGAAGTAGTCGATCGGATCGCCAAGATGAAAATAGTGGACGATATCCGAGCGGTTGCGGTGAAAGTGGCCCACGGGCCCCTCGCGTGTCAGCAGGTAATAAATAGAAGTCATGCGGAAACGCTCGCCCGCTTCCGTGTGTAGGGATGGTTGCTGCGAGGATTCGTAGGTGCGGCGGTAAAAACCACCTTCTATATGGCCTTCGAGCTGCAGCGAATCGACCAGCTCAGCGGCGCTGGGATGTTGTTTATCGTCGGCCATCGCGGTTCCAGGCTTGCTTATAAGGAGAAAAAGCGCGATGGCTCCGGCTGCTGCCAGGCGCCCATTCTGTCGAACTCGCGCTTGTGCGGGGCGCCCCATTGCAGCTGTCATAGTGACGGTTCCACGATCTGTCCCGGGGAATAGTGCTGGTGCCAATGGCGGGCGATATCCGCGCGTCGACACAGCCAGGTATCATCGTGTTGCAGGACATAATCGAGAAAGCGCTGCAGGGCAGCGAAGCGCCCGGGTCTGCCGCTCAGTCTGCAGTGCAGGCCGATATTCAGAAGCCTGGGCTGCTGCGCACCCTCCGCATAAAGCACGTCGAAGGCGTCGCGCAGATAGCAGTAGAACTGTTCGCCGCTGTTGAAGCCCTGGGCGCTGGCAAAACGCATATCGTTGGTGTCCAGGGTATAGGGTATGACCAGATGCGCGCCCTGTGGCGTGTCCAGCCAGTAGGGCAGGTCGTCGGCGTAGGAGTCGGAATCGTAGAGAAAGCCGCCCTGTTCGAGGAGCAGGGCGCGGGTGTTGGGGCTGTCGCGCCCCGTGTACCAGCCCAGGGGTCGCTCCCCGGTGAGTTCTGTGTGCCATTCGATGGCCCTCTGCATATGCTCCCGTTCGAGCTCGATTGGCAGCTGCTGGTAGCTGATCCAGCGCAGGCCGTGGCAGGCGATTTCCCAGTTGGCCGCCTGCATGGCAGCCACGGCTTCGGGATTGCGCGCCAGCGCCATGCTCACACCGAAGACGGTGACCGGCACGGCGCGCTCTGTAAACAGGCGATGGATGCGCCAAAAACCCGCGCGACTGCCGTACTCGTACAGGGATTCTATGCTCATATGGCGATCCGCATAGGCACTGGCGCCGATTATTTCCGAAAGGAATGTTTCCGATCCCGGGTCGCCGTGCAGCACCGAGTTTTCTCCACCCTCCTCATAATTGACAACGAACTGGACGGCGATGCGCTTGCCCCCGGGTAGTTCAAAATGCGGGATGTCCCGCCCATAGCCGCGCATGTCCCGCGGGTAGGGTGTCTTGCTGCTCATACTTGCAGTTCCTTTTCTCTGCGCGCGCCGATCCCAAGCATGCATGCCGCGAGGACGGTGGACAAGGGCCGCCCCTGTTTGCGCGAGCGCGCCACGCCGGACCGCACAAGATTGGTGCGCGAATGCGCGAAGCTGGTGCGCTTTGTCCAGAGCCCGGCGACCGCTGCGGCGTTGCTTGTTCTGTCCTACCCTGCGTCAGCGTGGCGCGGAACTTGCCTTGCTCAGCAGTGACACAAGGCGGCATGATGCCGCTGTGGGTCGGGTCTCACACAAGCCATAGGCGCAGGAGCAGGAAATCTTGAAAGGGTCGCGATCATTTAACCAAGCCATATTGGCCGCGCTGCTGGCAGTCGTCCTCTGTGCAGCGAACAGCGGTGCCGCCGGCAGCGCGGTGGATCTGCCAGCTGCGGACCAGGACAGCCTGGCCTGGTTTGAGGATTTCAAGCGCAGTGCCAGTGATGAAGACTTATATCGGTTTCTCTACGCCATGCCCAAGGGTGGCGATCTGCATAACCACCTGTCCGGTTCCATCCTGAGCAACTGGTTCTACGATTTGGCCCTGGCCCAGGAGAAGCGAGGCTACCGCTACTACACGCGAGTCCGGAGCAACAATTGCCGACCCTACGGGGGCAACGCCTTCGTTGAAAGCCCCTATCTCCTGATGTTCGTCAACATTCAGCAAAGCAGTTACGAGCGTCTGGACGGTTGCGAGCGCGGGGAGTACCTGCCCCTCGAGGCTCTGGACGACCGGCAGAAGGCCGCCTGGTTGGATAGCCTGCGTATTGACAAGGCCTACGAGGGTCGCGACGAGTTTTTTCAGACGCACTGGCAGCGTATGGGTGATCTATACCAGAACCCGTATCTTGCGGCAGATGCCCTGGTCCTGAATATGCAGGCCTTTGCGCAGGAGGGACTCGTTTATCTCGAAAGCATGATCGGTGTGCTGGGATTTATTGCAGCGGATGGCACGTCCCTGTCCCCGGATGTAGTCGGTGACATCTACCGACAGCGACTGCTGGATGAAGACGCGCTGGCCACGGGTGTCAGCGTGCGGCTGCAGGTGACTATCCTGCGTTTTCACCCCCAGGCGGAGGACCATCTGCGCTTTCTTTACGCGTTTGTCTCGCGCAACGCCGATCTGTTCGTCGCCGTTAACATGGTTGGGCGAGAAGACAACCTCAAGGGTTATCCGCTGCGCTTTCTGCCGACTCTGCGCGAGCTGCGCCAGCGCTATCACAGCGTGGGTCTGTCTATTCATGCGGGGGAGGTGGATGAGCCCAACAGCCATGTGCGCGATACACTGTTGCTCGGCGCCGACCGTATTGGCCACGGCGTCAACCTGATTACGGATCCCGACACGCTGCGACTGATGCGCCATGGGCCCTATCTGGTGGAGATCAATCTTGTGTCAAACCTGCTGCTGGGATATGTCAGCGACTTCAGTCAGCACCCATTTCCGGAATATCTGCGAACCGGTATTCCCGTTGCCCTGTCCACGGACGACCGCGGCATGTGGGACAGTAACCTGACCGACGAGTTCTTTGTGGCGGTCAAGGAGTACAACCTCAACTGGGCGGAAATCGTCCAGCTGAGCCGCAACTCCCTGAGTTACTCTTTCGCCCCGGCGCCGCTCAAGGCGCAGCTGTTGGAGCGCTTTGGCAAACGTATGGCAGATTTCAGTCGCCATATGAATGGCGCCGGCGACGCGCAGTTATCTACGCAGGCGCGTAGCCATGGATTTATTTGTCGTCGCTACGGGCTCTGTGAGTGGTGACGGTAGTGTCGAGCGCGAAGCCCCCGATATCGATACAGCCATCTGTAATGGATCGGGCATAATGCCCGGCCCGCAGCCAAGAATGAGGTCTCCAATGCGATCCGCTTTTTCTTCTCTCATGTTTGTTTTACTGCTTGTTCTCGCCGGGGTCGCCAGCGCGGTGCCCGCGGCTGCCGCCGAGAAGGCCGAGGCTCCTGTGATCCCCCAGGGACCGATCCCTGTGAAGGCGGTGGTGGTGACCATGTTCGAGATAGGCGAGGACACGGGCGATCAGGCTGCGGAGTTCCAGCTCTGGTATGAGCGTCGCAATCTGGACACGGTCTTCGAATTTGCCGGCCATCACAACCTGCATTTTGACTCCGGGAATGGCGTGCTCGTTATGGTGACAGGTATCGGTACGGCGAAGTCCACCGCCTCGGTCATGATGCTGGGCATGGATCCGCGTTTCGATCTCAGCAAGGCCTACTGGCTGGTGGCCGGTATCGCCGGCATAGACCCTGAGGATGCCTCTATTGGCAGTGCCGCCTGGGCCGACTATCTGGTGGACGGGGATCTCTCCCATGAGATTGATCCCCGCGAAATGCCCGAGGACTGGAAGTACGGTTATATCGCTCGTAATACGCAAGTACCCTTTGATGAGAATCGCCCGGAACCAACCGGGGAAGTGTTTCAGACCAACCCGGAACTCACGGAATGGGCCTACCAGCTAACCAAGGATATGAAGCTGCCTGACTACCCCTCCCTGGATGAAACCCGCGCACTCTACACAGAGCATCCCAATGCGCAGAGGCCGCCTTTTGTTCTCAAAGGAGACCATCTTGCGGCAATGACTTTCTGGCACGGTGCCATTCTTAACGCCTGGGCCAACGACTGGGTTGATTACTGGAGCGATGGCGAGGGCGAGTTTGTCACTTCCGCCATGGAGGATACCGGCACCATGCAGGCGTTGACCTGGCTGACCCGCGCCGGTCGTGCAGATCGGGACCGGATGATGGTGCTGCGCACCGGCAGCAATTACACGGTGCCACCGCCGGGCGTTGATGCCGCGACCAATCTGCTGTCCGAAAATGAGGGCTATGCAGGCCTCGAAGCCTCCCTGGAATCCGCCTACCTGGTGGGTTCGCGCGTGATAGATATGCTGGTCGCCAACTGGGATCGCTATCGCGATCGCACCCCGGTGCCCGCAGATCTGATGGCGGCGCCCTAAGCCGAAATCGGCGTGCGTACGAATTCGCTAGTACTGCTCGTCGCCCGGTAACGTTTTGGCACAGTGTGCGGGGGTGGGTGACTGCGTCCGCCGGGCTACACAGCCCGCGGGGGGCGCTTGTCCTGTTGATCTGCGCAGTGTCCGTCTGGATATTGTCTGGTCCGGGTCGTTTATTATGGTTTCTACTTCGCGATTACTAGTTCTAAAGGGAGTGTCCGCATGATCCTGATGACGCGCCGCGCCGCCGCTCGCCGCACTGCTGTATGGCAGCGTGGGGGGGCTTTGCGATTGAGCCTGCTGGCCCTTTTGCTACTGGGCACCGCTGCCAGCGCAAACGGCGCCGAACCGCTACCGGTTCGCGCGGTGGTACTGAGTATGTTCGAGAACGGGGAACCCACGGGCGATAAGCCGGGGGAACTGCAACTCTGGCTGGAGCGCAATCCCGGGCTGCGGGAAATGCCGTTCCCGCTCGGTGAATACCCGCTGTACTACGGGGAGAACGGGCTGCTGGTTGCCTGTCTGGGTGGCGGCATCCCCAATGCCACGGCCTCGGCGATGGCGCTGGGGTTGGATCCGCGTTTTGACCTCAGTAAAGCTTACTGGCTTATTGCGGGCATCGCCGGCGGAGACCCTCGCGACCTGTCTCTGGGATCAGCCGCCTGGGCCGATACGGTGGTCGATGGCGATCTGGTCTACGAGATTGATGCGCGCGAGATTCCCGAGGACTGGCCCTACGGGTTTATCCCTCTTGGGGGTTCCAAGCCTACGGATGGTCCGCAGGATGTTTCCACGGGCTGGACTCTGGACACCATCAGCTTTTCTCTGGACACGCAGCTGGCGGAGTGGGCCTATGAGCTGACGCGCACAACATCGCTGATGGACACGCCCGCGATGCAAGCGTTTCGAGCGCAGTTCACTGCACACCCCCTGGCGCAGCGCCCGCCTTTTGTGACCCGCGGTGACACGCTGTCGGCGAGCACTTACTGGCACGGGGAGAAACTCAATGACTGGGCCAACGATTGGCTCCGGGCCTATGGTGGTGAAGCTGCCAACTTCATGACCTCCAATATGGAAGATTCGGGCACCCTGACCGCGCTGGGTCGCCTGGACCGTCTCGGGCGCGTTGATCCACAGCGCGTGCTGGTACTGCGCACAGCGAGCAACTACACGCAGCCACCGGCGGGGAAGACCGCGGCCTGGAGCACCACCGCAGACTACCCGGACGGCGGCCTCGGGGCGCTGGATACAGCGCAGCGCGTCGGACAACAGGTGGTCGATGCGCTTATTGCGGACTGGTCGCTGTACCGCGATACCCTGCCAGCACCGGCCGAGCGTATCCCTGTGATTTTTGACACGGACATGGCTATTGATGACTGGGCGGCTTTGCTCTTCCTCGCCAGACACCCGCGTATCGAACTGCGTGCGGTCACCGTTGCGGGCAGCGGCGAGGCGCACTGTGAACCCGCTGTGCGCAACGCGCTGGCGCTTCTCGACCTGGTTAATCCACACAGCCGAGTGCCCGTTAGCTGTGGCGACAGCTACCCACTGGATGGCTATTTCGTTTTTCCCGTGCCCTGGCAGGAAGATATGGATCGTCTGTCGGGTGTCGCAATCACACCCAGCACGCGTCAGTCAGACGGGCGGCACGCGATAGAACTGATACATGCAACGCTGGAAGATTCAGACAGGCCGGTGACGCTGCTGGCGACGGGTCCGCTGACCAATGTGGCGCAGTGGCTGGAGAAGTACCCGGCGGATAAACCGCGTATGGACCGGCTGGTGATAATGGGCGGTACCCTGGACGCGCCGGGGAATATCATCGTGCCCGGATTCACTGACGATAATCCCAACACCCGGGCAGAATGGAATATCTATGTCGACCCGATGGCTGCGGATCAGGTGCTGCGCAGTGACCTGTCCATGGAACTCGTGGGTCTGGACGTCACCAATCAGGTGCGCGTTACCCGGGAATTCGCGCAGCGCTTCAAGGCGCGGGCAGATAACCCGGCGGCGGCTTTCTGGGACGCGGTACTGGACGCCAATGGCTGGTTCATCGACTCAGGGGAGTACTACTTCTGGGATGTGCTGGCTGCGATTGCCATTCTTGATCGGGATCGATTCTGTGGTG
>JBLIIW010000099.1:0-14235 GCA_047635315.1 Halieaceae bacterium
GAGGGCGAAAGCGGTGAGTTGATCTGCCACGCCTCGCGCAATGTGGTGGTCTATCACGCCTCCGATGATCTGGCCCTGCGCGCGAGCAAGGCTGCGAATATGAGAAACCGAATTGCCTCCCGCCGCTTGGGGCATACGGGGCCGGAGAATATGGATAAGACGCCGAAGAACGTTTTTAGCGTGGACTGCGATGACGTTAACAATCTCTATGATTCCCCCGCGGGTCACAGCTACTTTCTGTCTGGCAAGCGCAAGGGAACTCCCGGAGCCGTTTTTAGCCATATTTATGAGTGCCTCAAGGTTGGTCGCGTGTTCCCGGGTGACGCAGAGCGACGTGCAACCATTATTGCCAGAAGTACTGCGAAGCGGCGCTGAGCCATTTCGCGGAAATACCCTTAAGGAGATTTTGTGAATAATTGGCGTCCTTGCTTGAGGAGAAAATGCTGGTCTGTTGTGGCCGGACTGCTATTACTCGGTGGTTGTCTGGGCGTGCCTGAGGGTGTTGAGCCGGTGCAGAGCTTTGAGCTGGATCGCTATCTCGGGCGCTGGTATGAAATCGCTCGTCTTGATCACAGTTTCGAGCGGGGTCTTTCAGAGGTCACAGCCGAATATAGCCGCAGGGAGGATGGCGCTGTTCGTGTGCTAAATCGTGGCTACCGGGCGGAAGATGCAGAGTGGAGCGCGATCGAAGGCGTGGCCCGTTTTGTGGGGGAGGACAGCGTGGCTCACCTTAAGGTGTCATTCTTCGGTCCTTTCTACGGGTCCTATATTGTTTTCGAGCTGGGCGCCGAGCGTTACGACTATGCATTTGTGTCTGGCTTTAACCAGGATTATCTGTGGCTGCTGGCGCGGACCCCGCAGGTTCCGGAGGCGCTGCGTCAGTCTTTTATCGAGCAGGCGAACAGCCTCGGTTTTGACACTCGGGAATTGATCTGGGTTGAGCAGTCAGGGCGCGCAGAGGCGAACTGACTGCTCTTGGGGGTTGGGCGCGAAGCTGCTTAGCCGTTGTTGGGGTCGCCTATGTATTCCCAGCTACCGCGCTGATCATCGCGCTCTATGTAGCGATAGCGCACTTTTGTACCGTGCTCGGCGTTTTCAATATCGCTGGTATCAACGCGGCTGGTGAACTGTACGCGTCGACTTTTACTGCGTCGGTTGATCGTACATGCCGCTTCATCACCGCGACGGGCATTGCGGAAAGTGACGTATACGGGGCGACCCAGGCGCTCGGCTTTATGTTTGTCGACAGTGCCTTCCAGAATACAATCCTGGGTGATTTCAGCGTTGGCGTTCAGCGCGAGCAGGCTGAGGATGAGGGCTGTGCAGCCCGTGACTGCTACGCTCCTCCACTGGCCAAGAATGCTCTTTTTGTCAGCGTGGTGGTGACCGCTACTATTTTTGTACATCATGTTTCTCCCTCGCCTCACGGCGATCTTTTATTCGTCTCGCCTCACGGCGATCTTTTATTCGTCTCACCGCAGGGCGATCCATGTGCATAAGATCGGCTATGGGCAAGACGCTGTCATATAAATGACATATATCTGTGCTAGGCAACCATTTATTATACGCCGGTGCTGCATTAAAAAGCTATAAATTTCATTGTTTTGTAATAAAAATGTAATGAGCTGTCAGGGTTTTTTTGCCGCTCAGGCAAATACGCCCTGCAGGTACCAGCGCCGTTGACGGCGTTCATGGAATACCCAGAAGCGTTGGCTTTGCGCATTCTTTGCCACGAAGTAGTCGCGACTGGTGCCCTGTTCCCACCAGCCATCTTCAATCCGTTCCGGACCATAGATGAGTTCCAGCGGGCTGCCCCAGAACATCAGTTTCCCTCTGCTGTGACGCAGCAGTTCCGGTTTAGAAAGTAGCCAGAAGGGGCGCTGGGCCGAGGCCGGCGTCGCAGCCGCTGCGCGGTGCATGTCAATATCGCCCAGGTCGCTGCTCTGCTCTGGTAAGTGGGCGTCACGACAACGCAGGCTGCGTACCGCCTGGGAGCCCAGACGGTTACTGAGCAGATCCACAAGCTGGCTAGTGGGGACCGTCTGGGCGGATTGGCGAAACAGGTCGCCGCTGGCGGGTCGTGCTGTTTCCAACTGGTTGGCGCGCAGTTGGATGGTCTCTACGGGCTCCCGGAAGGGTTGTCGTTCAAGTCTCACTTGCGTCAGTCGGTACCAGTCCTGCCATTGGTTATCGGCTTCGCTGGCACGCACCTCCAGTACTTCCCTATACTTTCCTTGGCCAGTGAAGTGCCAGTGCAACTGGCGCGTGTGTAGCTGGCGTTGGCGAAGATAGCCCTCCAGGGACTGCAGCAGGCTCTCCAGGGCCGGTCCCAGTTCCTGATGATCACTGACCGGATAGCCTAATGGGTAGCTGTCCATGAAGCAGCTCGGCGGCTCGTAGGGCGCAGCGGGAACGATGACTTCACCGCTGAGATGTTGCAGCAGGGTGACGAAGTCCTGCCCACAGCGCCGGGACAGTGCTGCAACGGGCAGAGCCATGAGCTCGCCCAGGGTGCGCAAGCCGCTGCGTTGCAGCGCTTCGAACTGGTCGTGGAGGGGGGCGAGCTGCTGCAGGGGTATCGGGTTCAGGCGCTCTCGCAGGGGGCTTCTCCGGTCGCTGCTATCCCTGTCGCCGCCGCTTCGGGAGAACAGCCAGGCGGCCAGAGATGTTTCGGCCAATCCCCACTCGGCGCTGTAGCCCCGGCAGGCGAGGCCTCCTTCGCAGTGGCGAAGGATCGCGCCGGCGCCGCCAAAAAGGCGCAGGGAGCCGCTGATTTCCAGCATCAGGCTGTCGCCGCGAAAACTGTGTAGATGAGGCGTCACGCCATACGCCCAGCAGCACAGCGCCTTCAGAGCCTGAGCCTCTGTGTCCGGACTGCGCTGTAGCAGTTGCAGCGGTTCCCCGGCACTCAGGGCCCGGGCACTGGCCAGATCCAGGCCGGCTTCCAGGCCGAGCAGGCTGGCGGCAGCGTTGACCGCATGGATGCGCTGTCCTTCGACGACAGCAACCGCCTGCGGGTGCTGCGGCAGACACTGCACGGCGAGTTCGCCGAGACGCAGGCAGAGCCAGAGTTGCACGCTTAGTGCTCCCGTCGCTGTAGGCGGGTGATTGATGCCTGTAGTCGGCAGAAGGAATAGCTGAATGGTGTCACGGCAACCGCATAAAATACTGTATATGCATACAGTAGTTTATCCGCTTCGGTTTTGCATGCCGATTCTGTGTAGCAGATCAGGTTATGCGCTGGCGCAACAGCGTGCTGCCGTTTGGGTACTGGAAATCTGTGCTTACTTCACGCACTATCAGGCCCCTTTTTTTGTTGCCCAGAGCAGGAGTTTGCATGTCTTACCGTGTACTGAAGGCAGGGTTTTTGGTTTGCGCGCTGGCGTTGCTCGGCGCCGCCTGTAGCGTGTCTCTCGACAAGCTGCCAATGATGTCGAGCGGCGAGTCGGACTTCCGGGCCTTTCTGGATAGCAACTGGCAGGAAGATCTAGCGCTGAATCCCATGTTCGCAAGTTCTGTGGGGGTCAAGGACTACCAGGATCGCTGGGGACGCCTCGATGAGGCGTTTCTGCAGGAGGAGCGCGAGCGTGAGGAGCAGCGTCTTGCCGCGCTGGCACAGTTTGATCGCGCCTCCCTGAGTGAGGCGGAGCAGCTGTCTTACGATCTCTACGAACTCAGCCTACAGCGCAACCTGGCGAGCGATGAATTCCGCCATGAAGAATTCGTGATTGACCAGCACGGTGGTCCGCATACCAGCGTTCCGAGCAACCTCATCAACATTCATCGAATTAGCGATCGTGCGGATGCTGAGGCTTATATCGCGCGACTGCAGAATGTGCGCAGCTATTTCGATGGTCTTATGGAGCAGCTGGAAATTCGCAGTGAGAAAGGTCTTTTGCTGGCTGACTGGCAGTATCCGCCGATGATAGATGCGACGCGCAACGTTATCCGCGGCGTGCCTTTTGAAGAGGGTAATGGTGATTCAGCCCTGTGGACCGACTTCAGTACTAAGCTAATCGCCCTGAATCTGCTGGACAGTGAGCAACAGGTTCTTCTGGATGCGGCCCGCCTGGCGTTGCGCGACAGCCTCGCGCCAGCTTATGAGCGTCTGATTGTGGCGCTGCAGAAACAGGCCGCCGCTGCGCCGGATGCCGATGGTGTATGGAAATTCCCTGATGGGGGCGCGTTCTACGCTGAGCGTCTACGCTGGTTCACCACGACATCCCTGAATGCGGATCAGGTACACGAAATTGGTCTTCGAGAGGTCGCACGAATTCAGCAGGAAATGCGCGGCATCATGCGGCAAGTGGATTTTGAGGGTGACTTGCAGGACTTCTTTGCTTTTATGCGAGAGGATCCGCAGTTCTACTATCCGAATACTGACGAGGGCCGGGAGGCGTATCTGGGCGAAGCACGGGCGCTCATCAACGATATGTACGCGCAGCTCCCGACAGCGTTTGGTCTGCTTCCAAACGCCGAGATTAGCGTAAAGCGCGTGGAGGCATTCCGCGAACGCTCTGCGGGCAAGGCCTTCTACCAGGCACCGCCGCCGGATGGTTCGCGGCCCGGAATTTACTACGCCAATCTGTACAACATGGCAGATATGCCCAAGTACCAGATGGCGGCCCTGGCTTTTCATGAGGGCGTGCCCGGGCATCACATGCAGCGCGCGATTTCCGTGGAATTGACCGCTGTCCCTGACTTCCAGAAATACGCGAGTTTTACCGCCTATACGGAAGGCTGGGGGCTCTACAGCGAAACCCTGGCCGGCGAGATGGGCTTCTACCAGGATCCCTATAGCGACTTTGGGCGACTTGCCATGGAGCTGTGGCGCGCCTGCCGCCTAGTGGTTGACACGGGTATACACAGCAAGCGCTGGACGCGGGAAGAGGCCATCGATTATCTGCGCGTCAACACGCCTAACCCGGAGGGTGATGTGGTGAAGGCCATCGAACGCTATATTGCGATGCCCGGCCAGGCCACGGCTTATATGATTGGCAAACTCAAGATCATGGAGCTGCGTGAGAGGGCGCGTGTAGCGATGGGCGATGCTTTCGACCTGCGCGCATTCCACGACCTCGTGCTGGAGGATGGGCCGGTACCCCTGTCCATTCTCGAGGCGAAGGTCGACCGGATGATTCGCAGCGAGGCGGCCATTTAGGCCGTCGTTCAAGGCGGGATTTGAGCGGGCCGGCGGGCCGCGCTCAGGTCATGCCACGCTCCAGAAGGTAGGTGATGGCGCCCTTGATGATAAATCCCAGCATACCCATGGCCAGGGCGAAGTAGAGAATCAGGGTGCCGAAAGGTCCGGCGTTACTGCTCTTGGCCAGATCCCAGACGATAAACGCCATGAACAACATGAGTACGCTGACCCCTATTGTTACGCCGTAATTGCTTAACCACTGGTCCATAAAACTTTAGCGCTATCTTCGGTAATCAGTGCGCAGTTGGGCCTGTTTCAGGCGATCTTCCCGCCGATGTCCTGATGAGTCTGTGTGCTCACGCAACGACGCTGATATGTGTGCTCAGGGTGCTGTCAGCGATCAGGGAGTTGGTGATCAGGCAGGAGTCTTCCGCTTTGTGTAGCAGTTTCTCTGCCTTGTCAGCGTTTGTGTCGGCGCTGATGGTGAGTTTGGCGTCTACGCTTATTGCGGTGAAACGTGTTGTCCTCTCGACTCGCTCAAGAGTTCCTGATACTTCGCAGTGGAGGTCAAGCCAGTCCAGTTTCGATGCCCGGGCGATGGCGCGAAACGACAGAATAAAACAGTCGGCGACGGCGGCGACCAGCAAAGACTCCGGTGACCATTGATCGCCGGGTCCGCCAAATTCGGCTGGTGGTGCGCTAATGATCTCGGGCAGATTGTCGCCCTTAAGTGCGACGTTGCTGTCTGTTGTTGCGCTTGCTGTGACATTGTAATGATGTGGTAACGGTTCCATAAACGGTGGTACTCCCTGACTTTTTTGCTCTGCGTCTCCCGGCAAGCGGTGCGCTGATCGGCAGTTTTACGCTGTGCTTTGTTGCGATAGCCCATTGCTGCGGGTATCCACGTCGGTCACAGCGACCCGGGGAGAAGGGTACCCGCCTATGGCAGCACCTGCTTTACAGGGCGAGTCGATTGTTCAGGGTTTTGACGTCCGCGGGCAGCTCCCAGAGTTGCGGCTGATGGGGTACATCGTCTTCCGGGGGCAGGAAGACATCGATGCCCTGTTGACCACTGCGCTGCTTGAGTATGTGCACTTCGCGATAAGCGCGCATCTGCAGCCGCAGCGCCGCTGGCGCGTGTTCATGGGCGGCCTGCTGATGACGGAATATCACGGCCAGTGAATTGCCCCGCGCCGCGGCCAGTTGCAGTCGCCGCAGTTCCGCGTAGCGGTACTCCCCGGCGCCAAGCCAGCTGAACACGGCACTACAGGTGCCGCTGCGCAAGGCCTGCTCCGTGCTCCAGAGCAGTTCTTCGCGGTTCTTCGGATGCACCATCAGAATCTGCCGGATGTCGACGCCGCGGGCGCTGAGCAGCGGCGCATAGGGTACATAGGGTGGCGCAATAAAAGCCTGCCAGCGCTGCTGCCCGCTGAGCGCCTGCATGGCGGGAAGGAATAACCCCATAGCGCCCATACCGCCGGCGTCGCTTAGTACTTCGATGCCGGTGCCCAGGGGCCAGCCCTGTTCACAGAGGCGAGCATCCAGGGCACCGAAGCCGGTGGGTACCTGCTTGTGGTAATGGCGCTCGCTGTTGGCGGCGCCGCTTTTACTGTGACTGCTGTTGTGACTGCTGTTATAGCTGCTGCTGCCATCAGCCGATGGCAGCTCGCCGCGCCCCAGCCAGGTGTCGCGACGGCTGATAACGCTGCGCAGGGGTTCCGGTACGGTCTGTTGCATATCTCTTCTCCAAAACTACTGTATATAAAAACAGTAGTCCTGAATGAGACATTTCGCAAGCGATATCTATTTGACCTGTCGCCTGTTCAGGCAGGTAGGGGCAGCGGACTCTCTCCGCGACGTGTCAGCGCGAGCAGCAGGCATTCCATGGCCTCCCAGGGGTCGCCTTGGGCATAGCCCTTGATACAGCCGTCCACATGGCCCGCCAGAATCAGCATCTGGTTGCTACTCTTTGTGCTGTGGCGACTGAGCGCGGCCTGCAGGATCGGCTGGCGGTTCTTCCATACCCGCGCCTCCGCAAGCGCCTGTGACGGTGCCCGGCCAGCCGCGATCACGTCCAACAGGGATTGCAGCAATCGCAGTTCACGGTTCAGCCCCCAGAGCACGGCGGCTGGCTGGGAACCCTCCGAGCGCAGTCCGTGCAGCATGCGCAGGCTGTCATTGGTCTTGCCGGCCAGGGCAACATCGAGCAGCGCAAATAAATTGAAGCGTGCGCTGTCAGCCACTACGTCGGCGACCTTTTCCGTGCTGATGGGGTCGTTGCCCGCAATCAGCTGCAGCTTTTCCAGCTCCTGCACCGCAGCCAGCAGGTTACCTTCGACACGTTCCGCCAGCAGGGACAGGGCCTCGCGTTCGATGCGCAGGCCCTTCGCAGCGGCGCGTTGTTCCAGCCAGCGCGGCAGCTCTGCGGCGTTTACCGGCCACAGCTGTACCGTGGCACCGCTACTGTCGATGGCTTTGTGCCACTTACTGTTAGTGCTGGCCTTGTCAATCTTGCCGGCGATGACCAGCAGCACGTCGCCCTGCGGCGGATCTGCAAGATATTCACAGAGCGCCTTGCTGCCGTCGCTACCCGGTTTACCGCTTGGAATCCGCAACTCGAGGAGGCGCTGCTGCGCAAACAGCGAAAGACTGCCGGCGTTCTGGCGAAGATCCTGCCAGTCAAAGCTCCGTTCGCCGGCATCCAGCACGCACCGCTCCGAGCAGCCCGCGGCCCGTGCCGCCGCGCGGACCTGGTCAGCACATTCCTGTACCAGGAGCGTTTCGTCGCCGCTAATCAGATAGATCGGGCGCAGTTCCCGGGCGAGATCCTGTGCCAGCTTCTCCGGGTAGAGGCGCATTATTGGGTGCTGGCAGCGAAGAAACTGATGCGGCGCATAATCTGTGTGGCCAGTTCCCTGCGCAGTTCCGCGCGCAGCACGCGCACCTCCTCGGCTTTACCGACGACGTTCTGCGGGTCGTTTTCCATCTGCTTGTTCACGGCGGCGGTTGTGCGTGGCATCACCGGCTTCCCCTTGCCGTCCAGCACAAAAAAATCCGAGCGCATCTGCAGGTCAAATTCCGCCGCGCGGGCCTGGGCGTTTACAGAAAGGCTGGTCTGGCTGAAGCGCTCGGGCCCAAGGCGTAGCAGGTAATCGGCCTCCTCATGCGACACCCATTCGATACCACTGACCGTAAAGGTGCTCGCCACAATCCGTGACAACTCGCTGTTCGGGCTGTCGGTAACCAGATGCATACGCTGCCAGCTTTCGGGCAGGGCAGAGCCGCCACCGCTGCCCCGGAGCTGAAATCCACAGGCAGCCAGGAGCAGGCAGGCCAGGCAGATAAGCCCGGTGCGAAGTGAATGGGCAGTTTTGATCCTCATCAGTTAGCGACGATGTTGACCAGCTTGCCGGGCACCACGATGACCTTGCGGATGGTCTTTGTGTCGATGAACCGCTGTGTGTTTTCTTCAGCCAGGGCGGCGCTCTCTATGTTTTCGCGAGTGGCATCCGCGGCTACGCTGATGCGCGAGCGCAGCTTGCCGTTGACCTGTACGACCATCTCAATGGTGTCGCGCTGCAGTGCGCCCTCATCGGCGACCGGCCAGGGCGCGTACATTGCGTCCCCGTCTTCACCAAGGCGCAGCCACAGGTGATGACAGAGGTGCGGCACGATCGGGCAGAGCATACGCACGATGGCGTGCAGGGCCTCGAAGCGCAGGGCCCGCCCCTGCTCGCTGTCATCCTCAAAGCGGCCGAGTTCGTTGCACAGTTCCATCACTGCGGCGATGGCCGTATTAAAGGTTTGTCTGCGGCCGACATCGTCGCTGACTTTGGCGATGGTCTCATGAGTCTTGCGCCGCATGTCCCGTTGCCGGGCATCCAGTGAGGCGATGTCCAGGGCGACCGCGGCGGGTGCATGCAGATGCTGATCCACCAGTTTCCAGAGGCGCTTGAGGAAACGGTAAGAGCCCTCGACAGCGGAGTCTGACCACTCCAGGGATTGATCCGGGGGGGCCGCGAACATGCTGAAGAGGCGTACGGTGTCCGCACCGTAGCGATCGATCAGTGACTGTGGATCGACCGTATTGCCCTTGGACTTGGACATCTTGGCACCATCTTTGAGCACCATTCCCTGGGTCAGCAGCCGTTTAAAAGGCTCATCGCTGGAGAGCAGTCCCTCGTCGCGCATCAGCTTGTGATAGAAACGCGCATAGAGCAGGTGCAGGATCGCGTGTTCGATGCCACCGACATACTGGTCGACGGGCAACCAGTAGTCTGCGCGCTCACGGTCGAGCATTCCCTCGCTGTAGTCAGGGCAGGTAAAGCGGGCGTAGTACCAGGACGACTCCATAAAGGTGTCAAAGGTGTCAGTTTCGCGCTCGAGTATTTCGCCATCGAGTTCATAGCGACGCCATTGGGGGTCCGTTTTCAGCGGTGATTTAACGCCATCTAGTATTACATCTTCGGGCAGCAGCGCCGGGAGCCGGTCGGCGGGTATGGGTATCTCACCGCCATCGGCGCGATTGAGCATGGGGATCGGCGCCCCCCAGTAGCGCTGGCGGGATACCCCCCAGTCGCGCAGGCGGTACTGCGTGGTGACACGCCCGAGGCCCGCGTCTTCCAGACGCTGGGCAATCGCGCTGAAGGCAGCATCGAAGTCGAGCCCATTGAACTCTTCCGATTCCGTCAGGACGCCGCGGGCCGTGTAGGCGGCTGCGCTGACATCCGCTGCCTCGCCCTTCTCGTCGCATATCACCGTGCGCAGGGGCAGCGCGTACTTATTCGCAAACTCGTAGTCACGTTCATCGTGCGCGGGAACCGCCATTACGGCTCCGGAGCCGTAATCCATAAGCACATAGTTGGCGACCCACACGGGCACCGCTGCTCCGGACAGCGGGTGGATGGCCCGCAGGCCCGTGTCCATGCCGGCTTTTTCTGCCTGCGCCATGTCGGCCTCGGCGACCGAGGACTTGCGACACTCGGCGATGAAGGCACCCAGGGTGGGGTTGTCTTGCGCAAGTTGCATGCTGATCGGGTGCTCGGCCGCGAGGCTGAGGTAGGTGACACCAAATAGCGTATCCGGACGCGTCGTATAGACATCGATCCGCGACTGACCGGCGACCGGGTCCGGGAGCAGGAAAGCCATCTCCACGCCCCGACTCTTACCGATCCAGTTGCGCTGCATGGTGCGCACCTGCTCCGGCCATTCGTGTAACTGGTCGAGGGACTCCAGCAGTTCATCGGCATAGGCGGTGATACGCAGGAACCACTGGGGAATCTCCCGACGTTCTACCAGTGCCCCGGAGCGCCAGCCGCGGCCATCTATCACCTGCTCATTAGCGAGTACGGTCTGGTCTACCGGATCCCAGTTGACCGTGGACATCTTTTTGTAGACCAGGCCTTTCTCGTAGAGGCGCGTAAAGAACCACTGCTCCCAACGATAGTATTCGGGGGTGCAGGTTGCCAGCTCGCGATCCCAGTCAAAGCTGAAACCCAGCGCCTTGAGCTGGCCGCGCATATGCTCAATGTTGCTGTAGGTCCATTTTGCCGGGGCCGTGTCGTTGGCGATGGCGGCATTCTCTGCCGGCAGTCCAAAGGCATCCCAGCCCATCGGGTGCAGCACGTTCTTGCCCAGCATGCGCTGGTAGCGGGCGATCACATCGGAGATCGTGTAGTTGCGCACGTGGCCCATGTGCGCCCGGCCGCTCGGGTAGGGGAACATCGACAGGCAGTAGAATTTTTCGCGCGTGAAATCCTCTTTCGCGGCGAAGCTGCGGTGTTCATCCCAAAAGGCCTGGGCCTCGCGTTCCACACTGTGGGGGTCGTAGTTGCGTTCCATGTCGTTTCTAGTCAACTGTTGTTTATGGGACCAGTGTCCCGGGCCTTCGCGGGAAATAGCCTCAAAACGCGCTCGCGAAAAGTCGCGCATCTTAGCAGTTATCCCCCAGTGGGGCGATGCGTCAGCCGCGCTGCTCGCTGTCTCGCCAGAGGGTCTGGTAGAGCAGTGACATGCTGCCCAGCAGGAGCACTAGAGCCGCCAACAGCGGCGTCGAACCGAAGCTGGTGAAGGGGGTATGCCCGAGCATGACCTGGGCTTCGCCGACCAGGGTTGCCTCTACAAATTGCTCACTGGCTTTCAGTACCTGTCCGCGATGATCGATAATCGCAGAAACGCCATTGTTGGTACCGCGCAGCAGATAGCGACCGTTTTCCAGCGCGCGCATCCGCGCCATCTCCAGGTGCTGCAGAGGTCCGATGGAGCGACCGAACCAGGAATCGTCGCTGATAGTGATCAGTAGCTCGGCGCGCCGGGCGCTGCGCGCGACCAGCTCTGGATAGACGATTTCATAACAGATCAACGGAGCGATGCGGTGGTTGCCCGCACGCAGGGGCGACTGCTGTGCGTTGCCCGCACTGAAGTTTGACATCGGCAGGTCGAAGAAATCGATCACTCCGCGCAGCCACTGCTCCAGCGGTACGTACTCGCCGAATGGCACCAGTCGCTGTTTGTTGTAGTGCCCCTCACCCTGGCCGAGGGCGATGATGCTGTTGAAATAGCGACCCTCATCGTTGCGGGTGGGAACCCCTGTTATCAGTACCGTGTCACTCAGGCTGGCGCGCCGCGCGATGGGGTCGAGAAAGTCCCGGGCGCGGCTGTAAACCCTCGGGATTGCGCTCTCCGGCCAGAGGATAAGGTCCTGTTCAAACATCGGGCGCACGGCAGATTCATACTGCGCCAGAATCTCTGGATAGGCCCGCCGATCCCACTTTATTTCCTGCGCGATATTGGGCTGGTAGATGGCTACGCTCAGTGGTTCCTCGCTGGCCGGTGCAACCCATTCGATGGGTTTGAGCATGAGGCCACCGCCCCACAGCGTAGCCAGGAGGCCGCTATAGCTGACCAGTGTGGCGGTCTGCCGGCGCCGCCAGGCCAGAAACAGGCAGCTGGCGCTGAAAGCCACGGCGAAGGACAGCCCATAGACGCCGGTAATGGGAGCCCAGCCTGCGAGCCAGGTGTCCGTATGGGCATAGCCGAGGAAGAGCCAGGGGAAGCCGGTGAGCAGCCAACTGCGCAGCCACTCGCCCAGTACCCAAAGGGCGGCAAAACCCAGCAGCATGCCCCCGGGCAGTGGGCGCACAAAACGCGCGTAGGCCCAGGCCTGCAGTGCATGAAGAAGCGCCAGGCCGGCGCAGAAAAGCACCGTGAGCAGGATTGCGAGGCCGACACTGGCATTGCCGTATTGGTGAATACTGACGTAGACCCAGGAGGCGCCACTGCCGAAGAGCCCGAATCCGAACAGCCAGCCGCGCCAGAGGGCCGCCCGGGGGCTGCAGCGAGACAGCAGATAGGCGAAGACTGCGCAGCCCAGGATTGCGGTCGGCCACAGCGAAAACGGCGCAAAGGACAGGGTGATGAGCGCGCCCGCAAGCGGGGCCAGCAGCAGTACCTGCCAGCGCGACAGAGCGTTGACGGTCGCCCTGTCGCTGTTCATTCCTTGCCGGGAGGACGCAGGCGCAGGCTGTGAATCTTGCGTTGGTCGGCGTTGATAACCTTGAATTCGAAGCCTTCGATATGGGTGACTTCGTTGCGCACCGGCATATAGCCGAAGGCGTGCATGACGACCCCCCCGATGGTGTCGAATTCCCCATCGCTGAGCGAAACATTGAAGTAGGTGTTGAAGCTATCGATGGGGGTGAGTGCTCTGACGAAGTAATCGTCATCGCTGATGCGGCGAATGCACTGGTCTTCTTCTTCGTCCGTCTCGTCCTCTATTTCACCGACGATCTCTTCCAGAACATCCTCGATGGTGACCAGCCCGGCAACGCCGCCGTACTCGTCAATCACTATCGCCATATGGTTGCGGTTCTCGCGAAATTCCCGCAGCAGTACGTTCAGGCGCTTGCTCTCAGGAACTACCACGCTGCGCCGCAGCAGTTCGCGTATGTCAAAACTTTCGCGCTCATCGCTGAGTATCTGTGGAAGAAGGTCTTTAACCAGCAAAACACCCAGAATATCGTCCGGACTCTCGCCGATGACCGGATAGCGGGAGTGTTTGCTGTGCGTGATTTCCGGCAGGATCTCCTCGAGAGTGGCATCGGCCCGGACCACTACCATCTGTGGTCGCGGCACCATGATGTCCCGGGCCTGCATGGCGCTGACCTGCATGGCGCCCTCAATGATGGACAGGGCGTCATCATCGATGATGTCGTTGTCCATGGCGTGGCGCAGCATGTCATCGAGATCGGCGCGGCTGTGCGGCTCAGCGCTGAAAATCTGCGCGATACGACTCAGCCAGGAGCGTTCGTTGGCATCGCTCTTGTTACGGTCATCATTCACGTCAGATGTTCCCGGGACGGCGCCACTGAGTCGCTGAGCGCCGCCTTGTGCGCGATCTCATGAGGGTTCTCTTGAGGATTCTCATAAGGGCATGCCCAGCCCAGTTGTGCCAGCGCCCCGGTTTCCAGCGCTTCCATATGCTCCGCCTCATCGTCCAGCAGATGATCAAAGCCCAGCAGGTGGAGCGTGCCGTGCACCAGCATATGAGCCCAGTGTGCGGCCTCCGATTTACCCTGCAGGATCGCCTCTTCGCGGACAATAGGCGCGCAGATCACCACGTCTCCCAGCAGGGGCAGCTGTAGTTGCTCGGGCAGATCGGCGGGAAAGGACAGCACATTGGTTGGCGCATCCTTGCCCCGGTAGCGGGCGTTCAGCGCCTGCATTTCGTCGCGATCAACGATACGCAGGCTGATCTCCGAGTCCCCTCGGCGACCCGCTGCAGACAGCGCGCCGCGCAGGGCGTTTTCCATGGCCTCATTCCCGGGGTCTGGCCCGGCACTGGCGCGCTGGACGTCAAGAGTCAGCATCAGGGTTTGCTCTTGTCCAGAGAGGTGGTGGTTTGTTCGTGAATATCGTAGGCGGCAACGATCCGCTGTACCAGCGGATGGCGCACGACGTCCCGGTTGGCAAACCAAGTGAACCCGATGCCCGGCACGTCCTGCAGAATATTGGCGGCGTGCGTGAGCCCGGATTGCGTGCCTCTGGGTAGATCAATCTGCGTCGCGTCACCGGTGATCACCGCCGTGGAGCCG
>JBLIIW010000100.1:0-14196 GCA_047635315.1 Halieaceae bacterium
ATTGACAGCGCAACCCGGCTGGCCATCTGCTCGCCAACACCGGCCTCGAGATAATGATCGACACGTTCCCGGTACTGCTCCGCAGCGCGACCGCGCAGTAGCTCCGGTAGCGCAGCCACCAGGGCATCAACGCCACCTTCTGCAAACTCGCCGATGGTGGCCGTGGGCGCCAGATGGTGACGGCGGTTGCGCAGTAACCAGCGCGTTGCCCGCTTAACCAGCCGGATGAGCTCGAGCATCATCTCCATCTGCAGCTGCGAATCGATCTGGAAATCGAGCGATTCAATCTCGCTCCACAGCCCCACGATATCAAAAATCGCTATGGCGGCGGTGTACGCCCGGGCAACATCTGCAACCGAGGCACCCGAGGCTTTGCGCTGGCGCAACACGTAATTGAGCCCCATGCGATTGACGATATCGTTGGCGACCTGTGTGCACATAATTTCTCGCGACAAACGGTGCTCGGCAATTTCCTCCGGATATATATCAAGGAGCTGGGCCGGGAACGCCGTAGCGACCGCGCGGGACAAATGCGGATCCTTGCCAAGATCGGATTCGATCAGCTCCTCTTTAAGAATAGCCTTGCTATAGGACACCAGTACCGACAGCTCCGGTCGCGTCAGCCCCTGTCCCTGGATACGGCGCTCCGCAAGCGCCTCGTCGCTGGGGAGGAACTCCAGCGCACGGTCGAGACGGCCGGCACTCTCGAGTGCAATGATCAGTCGCCGGTACTCCCCGCTGCGATCGCGAGCCTCCCGCTCAGCCAGGCTGATTGCCTGGACCTGGCGATAATTGTTTGCGAGCACCAGATCGGACACAGCATCGGTCATGCCCTCCAGCAGCTGGTTCCGATGTTTCTCCGTGAGGTCTCCACGCACCACGATCGCATCCAGCAGTATCTTGATGTTGACCTCGTGATCCGAACAGTCGACACCGCCCGCATTGTCAATAAAATCAGTGTTCGAGCGGCCGCCCCCCAGGCAGTACTCCGCACGAGCCAGCTGTGTGATACCCAGATTACCGCCTTCACCGAGAACCTTGCAGCGCAGCTCGGAAGCATCGATACGAAGCGCATCGTTAGCTTTGTCACCCACATCGGTGTGTGTCTCATAGCTAGACTTAACATAGGTTCCGATACCGCCATTCCACAGCAGATCGACCTTCGCGCGCAGAATGGCACTGATCAATTCCGTTGGCGTGAGGCGCGCCTCCCTGATGGCGAACCGCGCCTGAATCTCCGGCGCTATAACGATGGATTTGGCGGTACGGCTGAAGACACCGCCACCGGCGGATATCAGGCTGGTGTCATAGTCCGCCCAACCCGAGCGCGGGAGTGCGAACAGTCTCTCGCGCTCCAGATAGCTGCTTTGTGCATTCGGGTCAGGATCGACAAAAATATGCAGGTGATTGAATGCCGCGACGAGGCGGATATGCTGCGAAAGCAACATCCCGTTACCAAAAACATCGCCAGACATATCACCAACCCCGACCACCGTGAAGTCAGTGGTCGCAACATTGTGTTCCATCTCGCGAAAATGCCGCTCTACGGATACCCATGCGCCGCGGGCGGTGATGCCCATTTTCTTGTGGTCGTAGCCAACACTGCCCCCGGAGGCGAAGGCATCTCCGAGCCAGAATCCATACTCCGCAGATAGCGCATTGGCGGTATCTGAAAACGTGGCCGTGCCCTTGTCCGCAGCAACCACCAGATACGGATCTTCATCGTCCTTGCACACGGTAAGAGACGGCCGGATGATGCGGTCATCGTCCCGATTGTCCGTGATATCCAGTAGGCCGCGGATAAAAGTCTGGTAGCAGGCAACGCCCTCTTCATGAATCTCGTCGCGGCTCATGTCTGGACGCAGTCGCTTTGCAACAAAGCCCCCTTTAGCACCCACGGGCACAATGACCGCGTTTTTCACCTGCTGTGCCTTGACCAACCCCAGCACCTCTGTACGGAAATCCTCGAGCCGGTCTGACCAACGCAGCCCCCCCCGCGCTACTTTGCCGCCGCGCAGATGCACCCCCTCAACCCAGGGTGAATAAACAAAAATCTCGTAGAGAGGCACCGGCCGGGGTATGTCGGGAATATCCCCGGGCCGTAATTTAAGGGAGAAATAGCCCTTGCTGTAGCCGCGGTCATCCTGCTGAAAAAAGTTGGTACGCACGGTCGCTTTAATCACACAGACGAACTGGCGAATAATACGGTCCTGCCCAAGGTTTTCCACGTTGTCGAGCGCCGCAAGAATGTTCTCTTCCACGGTGGTCTCACGCTGCGTACGCCAGGCCTCATCGCCATCAAAGACTGGAGAAAATCGTGTAAGAAACAACTCCACAATGCTAGCGGAGATTGGCAGATGGTCGGCCATGGTCTCTGCTATATAGCTGCGCGAATAGGGGAAGTTGATCTGCCCAAAATAGCAGGCATAGGCACGCAGGAGCGCAATCTCCCGCCAGCTCAGACGGCTCCCGAGCAGCAGCCGGTTAAAAGAGTCGCTCTCCGCTTCCCCGTACCAGATGCGTGTGAAGGCGTCTTCGAACTCTTCTTTAACACGCTCCAGGTCGATATTTGCCGCGAGCGAGTAGATCAAACTGAATTCCTGGATCCAGTAACGGTTCTCACCGGCGGTGCGAACCGGATAAGCGCTCTCAGTCACTACCCGAAGACCGAGGTTCTCGAGAATGGGTAAAACGTCGGACAGCGGCAGGGGTGAATCCAGTCTATACAGTCGCAGCTTGAGGTGATCATCTTTTTCTTCGATGAGCCGGTACAGGTTCAAACCTATGCCGTCCCCCCCACGCAGCTTAAGCATGTGCTGAATATCCTGCACCGCCACGCGGGGATCAAAGTCGTCGCGATAGCCGGGCGCGAACCCTTCGCCGAGCTCGCGCATAAGCTGCTCGCCGCGCTCATCACCGAATTCTTCCAGCAGCCGCAGCCGCAGCCGGTCCCTCCATGCCAGGGTTGCCTGCACAATCTGTTCCTCGATCTCGTTAACGTCGTATTCCTGCGGATGGGCCGGATCCACGCGCAGTACAAAGTACACGCGCACCAGCACCGACTCGGTGAACTGCGTATTAAACTCAGATTCTTCCACGGCAAAAGCACGGGTGAGAATACGTTCTATAGCCCGGCGCAGTTGCGTGGTGTAGCGATCACGTGGCATGTACAACAGGCAGCTGATAAACTTTCCGTGCGGATCCCGGCGCACGAAAAGTCGAGTCTGGCGTCGCTCCTGGATACGATTGACCGCACTGGCCGTGGCGTAAAGATCCACCGCCGAGGATTGAAAGAGCTCGTCCCGCGGCATCAGTTCCAGCACGCGCTTCAGCTCTCGACCATCGTGCTCTTCAGTCGATAACCCGGAACTCTCGAGAATCCATGCCATCTTCTTGCGCACGATGGGAATCTGCGCCGGATCCAGATCGTAAACTTCCGCCGTAAAAAGTCCCAGAAAACGGTGTTGCCCGACGACCGTACCACTATCGTCAAAAACTTTGATCTCTACGTAGTCCGGATAGGCCTGGCGATGCACTCTCGCCCGTTGCCGCGACTTGGCAAAACTCAGCTGCCGGCGAAGAAGCTGCGCGTCGGCCATGGCGCCAAGATCAAAACTCAGGTCGAGTACGCCGCGAGTCTCCCGGTGACGCAATATGCCCAAGCGCTGCTCCGGGTCCGCAGTCACCTCCTTCTCATTGACCTGCAGATACTCGTATCCCAGAAACGTCATGTGATCGGCACGCAGCCAGTCTATAAACCCCACGGCCTCCTCGCGAAAGTCACCGGCTATACAATCGCTTCCCGCAATAGCCTGCTTCGCCAGCTCAAGTTTGGCACCCATAGCGGCAAAATCACCGACCACCGCCGCTACTTCACCCAGTATGGATTCCAGGGACTTTTTCAGGCTTGCAAGTTCGCCCAGATCACTGTGCCGGGAGATTTCGAAGTACAGCAGACTCTCCTCGGAGACACCGTCTCCCGCTGCGCCTGCCTCGAGTAGCGACCGAAGGGAGCCATCGTCGCTGCGTATCAGCTGCAGGTTGCAACTGGCAAGGCAGCCAATAGACACGTTGCGCTGGTTGATCTCGCCGCGAATTGAGGCCGTTGTAAAAGGCATGTCCCGGCACAGAATCGCAATCACAGTCGCCCGGCTTTCCCATCCGTGGGCGCTGATTTCCGGGTTGAAGAAGAATACGTTCGCTCGATCGCCGTCCCAGTTCTCCACAAAGCGAAGAAGACTGTAAATGCATCCGTAGAGGTTTTCCGCAGAGCGATCGCGCATATCCTCAGCCGCGAAGCGGCTGAAAAACGTCCGCGCGAGACCGTGCAGGGCATCCCGGTGCTCAGCCCCGCTGCGCTTGTCAATAAGCGAAGCAACATCTTCCAGCAATGCCAGCTTGAACTTTTCCCACGCCATATCTTATCTCCCTTATTTTGGCGCTTAAATTTATCCCGGAGTGTATCGCAAAGGCTTGGCGCTGAGCGGGGCGGCGGGAACTTTTACTGCGCCGGCGAGTCGACCTATAGGTCGCGCCATTTGGCCTGCGAGCGGGTACTCCGCTAGAATCGGCGGCTTGCCTGTCGAACAGCCCCCGGCAGCGCTGGAGCCCAGGGCCGCAGAGGGCAAGGCTGCGACAGTAAAGCCAATCACCGCAGCAGCCATGGCGCCTGTTCCGGCGCCATGATCAGAGCCGCAATAAAGAGGATATATGGGAGAAATCGTGACAGCGGGTGATCTGCGAGAACTAGAGCAGTGGCTGGACCAGCAGATAGTGGGGCAGGCACACCTGATCGAAAGACTGTTGGTTGCGCTAATCGCCGACGGGCATCTGCTGGTCGAGGGCGCACCGGGCCTGGCGAAAACCCGCGCCATCAAGTCGCTCGGCGATGCGTTGGAAGGGAGCTTTCATCGTATCCAGTTCACCCCCGACCTGCTCCCCGGCGATGTTACCGGCACGGAGATTTATCGTCCGCAGCAGGCCAGCTTTCACTTTCAGCAGGGCCCGGTGTTCAGCAATCTGGTACTGGCTGACGAAATAAACCGGGCGCCCGCCAAGGTGCAATCGGCCCTGCTTGAGGCCATGGGCGAACGGCAGGTCAGTGTAGGCATGGTAAGTCATCCCCTGCCCCGCCTCTTCCTGGTCATGGCCACGCAGAATCCCATCGAACAAGAGGGTACCTACCCGCTGCCAGAAGCTCAGCTCGATCGCTTCCTCCTGCACGTAAAAGTCGGCTATCCCGATGCGAGTGCGGAGCGACGAATCCTGCAGCTCACGCGCGCAGAGGCAGCCAATACAGCGGTCAGCGCTGCTCCGCAGTTGAGTCAGGAAAGTGTATTCCAGGCGCGGGCAGCCGCCCTGGCCCTGCATATGGCACCCGCCGTAGAGGAATACATGGTGCAACTGGTCATGGCCACTCGCGACCCAACGGCCTACAGCCGGGAAATTGCCGACTGGATCGACTACGGAGGCAGTCCGCGAGCCACCATCGCTCTGGACCGCTGCTCCCGGGCACACGCCTGGCTGCGTGGACGTGATTTTGTTTCCCCCGATGACGTACAGGCGGTCGCTCCCGATGTCTTGCGCCACCGGTTGCTGCTGAGTTTTGAAGCTGAGGCGGCGGGTATACAGACAGACCAGGTAATCGATGAGCTCCTGAGTCTGGTGCCGGTGGCCTGAGGGGCCAACCTGATGGTGCTCGATCCCTCACTACCCGCACAGGGCGCCAGCGTCGACCTGGCCCGCTTGCTCGCGTTGCGATTTGCAGCGCGGCAGCTGGATATCCGACGCCGGCGCCGAGCCCTGGCCCAGCTCTCGGGCGGGCAGCGCTCCAACTTTCGCGGCCGTGGGGTGGAGTTTGAGGAAGTCCGCGGCTATCAGGCGGGCGACGATATTCGCGCCATAGACTGGCGTGTTACCGCGCGCACGGGCGAGGCCCATACCAAACTATTCCACGAGGAGCGCGAGCGCCCGGTGCTGCTGGTCGTCGACCAGCGCCCGAGCATGGCCTTCGGCTCGCAGCACTGCTTCAAATCGGTACTCGCCGCCGAGCTGGCCGCCTTGCTTGCCTGGAGTGCCTTGCACGCTAACGAGCGGGTCGGGGGCCTTTTACTGCGCGAGCACGATCACTGGGAGATGCGGCCGCGTAACAGCCGGCGAACCGTGCTGGCACTGCTCTCAGCGCTCGCCGATTCCGGCCCCGATACACGTGCGCAAGTGGATAGCCAGCCCCTGAGCTTCGCCGACCTTTTGCGCAGTGCGCGGCGCGTTGCCAGGCCCGGCTCCAGCCTGTTCATTATCAGCGACTTCGAGGGCGCCACCGATGAGCGCTCCCGCGAACAGCTGTTTCAACTCGCCCGCCACACAGAAATCACCGCCATCCACTGTAGTGATCCCCTGGAGAAGGCCCTGCCACCGTCGGGACAGTACAGCGTCACCAATGGCGACAGCCGTATCGAACTCGCTACCGGGCACACGCCCCTACGCACCGCCTTCGCCAGGGAATACGAGACCCGTCAGGCGGGCCTTCTCGAAACCCTCCAGCGGCTCGGCATCCCCCTGATGTCCGCCGGTACCGAGCAGTCACCCCTGGCCTTGTTGCGCGAATTCTACGGAGAGGCTCGCAGATGAACCCCGAATCTCTATTGCAGATGCTTGAACCCCTGCGCGCGCCGGACGCAGTGTCCTGGTGGCCGCCCGCACCCGGGTGGTGGCTGCTGGCTGCGCTTCTGCTGCTGATCCTGTGGTGGGCACTGCGGCGGTTTTGGAGAAGCTATCGGAGTGCAGCGCCCCTGCGCGCTGCACGGGCGACCCTGGCACAGATCGCAGCGTCCTCAATGACCGGCGCTGAGCGCGCCGCGGCCCTCGGGCAATTGCAACGCCGCGTTGCCCTCACTCTTTGCGGGCACTCCGCCAGCGCGGGACTGACCGGGGAAGCCTGGGCCACATTCCTGAACGGCCTGGCACGCGGTGAGGCGCCGTGCTTCGACGCGACCATGGCTCAACTACCCTACCAACCCGAAATAGCCGACGATGACGCCGCCCTGCTGCAATCCTCCACGCACGACTGGCTGCAGCGACTGGAGCCGTCTCGATGATTACGCTGCTGTGGCCCGCGATGCTGCTCCTGCTGCCCCTACCCTGGCTCCTGCGCAAGATCCTGCCCGCCCACCGGCCGCAGCGCCCTGCCCTGCGCGCACCATTTTATAATCGCTGGCAATCTCTGGCGGCCCGGGACGAAGACCCCGTAGCGGATTCCCTACGCCGCTTCCCGACTGTTGCACTGTGGGTTATCTGGCTGTGCCTGCTGCTAGCCGCCGCACGACCCCTGTGGATCGGAGCGGCCGTGGAGTTGCCGAACAGCGGACGCGACCTGATGCTGGCGGTGGATATCTCCGGAAGTATGCGCGTCGAAGACATGCAAGTCGGCAACCGCACCGCGCGGCGAATAGACGCGGTAAAACAGCTGGGCATCGATTTTATTGCGCGCCGCAGTGGCGACCGTCTGGGCCTGATCCTGTTTGGCAGCCGCGCTTATCTGCAATCGCCCCTGAGCTTTGATATTCAAACCGTGCAACGCTTTCTCGGCGAAGCGCAAATCGGTTTTGCGGGACAGGAAACTGCCATTGGCGACGCGATGGGGCTGGCGGTAAAACGCCTGCGCGAACGCCCGGCGAGCAGCCGTGTACTCATACTACTTACGGACGGGCAGGACACCGCCAGCACCGTCGACCCGCTGGAAGCCGCGCAGCTCGCCGCCCAACTGGGTGTACGGATTTACACAATCGGCATTGGCGCTGACTCCATGACCCTGCCTGGACTGTTGGGCTCGTCGCTCGGCGCGCGCCAGGTCAACCCCTCAGCCGATCTCGATGAGAGCACCCTGACGGCCATCGCCCAACAGACCGGCGGCCAATACTTTCGTGCACGCGACCCGGCAGAACTTGCGGAGATCTACCGCATTCTCGAAGCACTTGAGCCGATGGAGGTCGATACGGCCCTTTATCGGCCGCAGCAATCGCTCACGGCATTGCCGCTGGTGCTCGCCATCATTCTCAGCTTTGCCATGGCCATCCACCAGCTGTGGAAACAGGGTTTCACACGCAGTTCGCGCGCCGACGAGACCGCTGCCAGCACCGGGAACAGCACGCCGTGAGCGAGGCCATCAGCAATTTTCACTTCCTGCGCCCCCTGTGGCTACTCTTCTTGCTACCCAGCCTGCTGCTGGCTATCGCCCTGTGGCGACAGCGCAGCCGCGCCGGGAGTTGGGCGCGGGTCATGTCCCCGGAACTGCTTCCGCATCTGCTGAGCAGCGAGTCAATCAGCCACAGCCGCAGCGGTATCCCGTTCCTGTTGATCGCCTGGTGCATCGCCGCACTGGCAGCAGCAGGCCCCAGCTGGCAGCAACTGCCTCAGCCCGTTCTCCAAAAACAAGATGCGCTGGTGTTGGTAATGGATCTGAGTTACTCGATGTTAGCCACCGATCTACAACCCTCGCGGCAGGATCGGGTGCGGCGCAAACTCCTGGACCTCCTGCGAGACCGACGCGAGGGCCTTACGGCGCTGATTGCCTACGCCGGGGATGCGCACATTGTGGCTCCGCTCACCGATGACAACCCAACCATCGCCAACCTCCTGCCGGCGCTGACTCCACAAATGATGCCACTGCCCGGCTCCAACCCCGTGGAGGCAGTGGAGACGGCTCTCGCGCTGCTCGACTCCGCCGGTGCGCTGCAGGGCCGCATACTGCTGGTTACCGATGGCGTTAACGAGGCCGACGCCATCAGTATCAGTAAGCTTATCGAGGGCCAGCCACGGCGCCTTGCCATCCTGGGGGTGGGCACAGAAGTGGGCGCGCCCATACCCCTGGAAAGCGGTGGTTTCCTGCGCGACGGAGACGGCGATATCGTCGTTCCCGCGCTGAATGAAAAGCCGTTGCGCCAGCTGGCCGCCCTGAGTGGCGCCAGTTACCAACGTATGGTGGTAGGCGACAGTGATTTGCAGGCACTGAGTGATGACAGCCTGCTACGCGATAGTGACGACACCGTCGCGCTCGACCGGCGGGCAGACCGCTGGCAAGACATGGCACATTGGCTGGTGCTGCCGCTACTACTCATTGCACTGGGCAGCTTCAGGCGCGGCTGGATATACCTCCTCCCCCTGTTCATCACCCTGCTGCCCGCGCAGCCGAGTCAGGCACTGGAATGGCAGGATCTGTGGCTGCGCGCAGACCAACAGGGTGAGCAAGCACTAGTGGGCGGTGACGCCGAGCGGGCAAGTACGCTCTTCCAGAATCCGGGCTGGCGCGGTACCGCCGCATGGCAGGCCGGCGACTACGAAAGCGCTGAGAGCGCTTTCTCCCTGGATGAGAGCGCCCGCGGCTGGTACAACCGCGGCAATTCGCTGGCGGTCCAGGGCCAGCTTGAGGAAGCCATTGACGCCTATCGCAAGTCTCTGGAGCTGAGCCCCGCGCAGCCCGACGCCGAAAAGAATATCGAGACCCTGGAGCAGCTCAGGGATCAGCAGCAGGAAGAGCAACAAAACGAACAAGGCGATTCTGAGCAGCAACCCGCAGACCCATCTGAGCAGCAGGACGACGCCGAAGCGCAGGAAGGGAGCCAGGACCAACAGTCGCAATCGAATGAGCAGGACAGCGACGGGCAGGAAGGGGAGCAAAGCCAGGAGCAACAGCAGGACAAGGAACAGGAGCAGGGCTCACAGGGTGAGGAAGACCAATCGGAACAGCCCCGTGACCCTCCTATGCCGCAACCAGATATCGACAACAGCGAAATGCAGGAAGACATGGAGAAGGATCAGGCAATGCAGCAGTGGCTGCGGCGCGTGCCCGACGATCCCTCCGGACTACTCCGCGAAAAATTCCGCTATGAGAGCCGACAACGACAGCAACAGGGAAAGAGCCGTGAAAGCACGCAGATCTGGTAGAGGCCGCCCGAGCGCGTCAGGGGCAGGCATTATTGGCCTGTTACTCATGCTCCTGTACATGGCCTCGACCGCGCAGGCCGCCATAAACGCGTCTCTGGATCGCTATCGCATCAGCATGGGCGACACGGTGCGCCTTACCCTGAGCAGCGATGACGATAGCGACCCGAGCGATGCGGACCTCAGTAATCTGGAGCGCTCCTTCGATATCCTGCAACGCTCTTCCAGTGCCAGCACCCGAATTGTTAACGGCGAACGCACACAGACCCGGGAACTGAACCTCGAGCTGACTCCCTTGCGTGAGGGCTCCCTGGTGATCTCACCCTTTGTCGTTGGCAAGCAGCGCAGTGAGGCCCTTGCCGTGGATGTCGGGCCGGCCCCAAAATCCGGCACCGCTGATGAAGTTGTCATCTTCGAGGCGGAGCTCGACCGCCAAAGCGTCTACGTACAGGGCCAGTTGCTGCTGACCCTGCGTGTCCAGCAGGCGGTCACCCTGGATTCGCGCAGCATTACGGAACTGGATCTGGACAACGCCTACGTCGAGACACTCGGGCAAAACTCTTTCCAGCGCACTATCGACGGGCGGCCTTGGCTGGTCCACGAGATCCGCTATGCGATTTTCCCGGAGGCCAGCGGCGAGTTGCGCATTCCCGCGCAGACCTTCTCCGGACGCCTGGGTAGCGGACGCCGCAGCCTCTTCGACACACGCACCAGCGGCAGGCTCATCCGTCGGCGCACGGAGGATGTGCTGATCCAAGTGAAGCCACGCCCGGCGGGCTTCCCGAGCGATGCTACCTGGCTTCCCGCTTCGGAGCTGAGCATCGAGGAGCAGTGGTCCGCGCCGCTCGATCAACTACGCATTGGCGACTCCCGCACGCGCAGTATCACGCTGACGGGAACGGGTCTGCAGGGCGCGCAGCTGCCACCGGTGAGCAGCACTGATCTGCAGGGACTGAGAACCTATCCGGACCAGCCGGCCATCAACAATGTGAACAACGAACGTGGCATTGTCGGTATCCGCGCGGACAGCCTCGCGCTGGTCGCGGTACGTGACGGCGAGTACGAACTACCGTCCGTAGAAATACCCTGGTGGGATACGGATAACGACGAACTGCGTATTGCGCGACTGCCCGCACGACGTATCCGTGTGCTGCCCGCCCCCCTGCCCCCGAGCGAATCCGTGCCTCGCCAGAGCCAGACCGCGGCCACAGCGGTAGCGGTGTCGAGCGTGGCCGAAACAACTGCGGGACCCTGGCCCTGGATTGCCCTGCTCTGCGGGCTCGGCTGGCTGCTCACATCACTTGTGTGGTGGCGACGCGGCAGCGCCAGCGCCGACGGGGCTGTCAGGCCTGGCGCTGAGCGCGCTGTCTCTGCGCGCGGAACAGAGAGAGCCCTGCTGGCTGCTTGCAAACGCGGGGACGCACAACTGGCCAGGCGCGAGCTGCTCGCTTGGGTGCGCACCCAGGGCCACGATGGTTCTCTGGAAGGCTGGCTGCGCAACAATGGCAACCCCTCCCTGAGAGAGGCCATTGCCGATCTCGAGCGCTGCCTCTACGGGGACGGCAGCAGCAACTGGGAAGGCGGCGATCTCGCCGCAGCAATCCGCTCCTGCGGCGCTGCGAGTCAATCTGCCCACCCCAAGGGAGCCTTGCCTCCGCTCTACGCAAACCCCTGACTGATGATAGTCACCAGCCTCAGGAGTTGGTTCACGAAGCGGCGGTATAACGCTCGCGCAGTTCGAACTTGAGCACCTTACCCGCCGGGTTGCGCGGCAACGCCTCAACCAGGTGCAGATGTAAGGGCAGTTTATAGCGCGCCAGCTTGCCATCGGCAAAGGCTCGCAACTCCTCCAGACTCAGGCTGGCATCGGCATTCAGCGCCACTACAGCCGTTACCGCCTCACCCCACTTTTCATCAGCCACTCCGATGACAGCTACCTCGGCGATTGCCGGGTGATTGTATAAAACACTCTCTACTTCCGCGGGATACACATTTTCCCCGCCGCTGATTACCATGTCCTTAATCCGGTCACTGATAAAAAGAAAACCATCTGCATCGATATAACCCGCATCGCCGGTATGGAACCAGCCCTCCTCGTCAATCGCCTCAGCGGTCGCCTCCGGTCGATTCCAGTAACCCTTCATGACATTAGGTCCACGGAACAGGATTTCGCCAACTTCGCCATCGGCAAGCGGCTTGTTGTCCGGCCCGGCAATAAGTATTTCTCCAAATAGACCCGGCTTTCCCGCCGAGCCCAGCTTGCTGCCAATGTACTGGGACATCAGGAAACTAACCAGTGGTGACGTCTCGGTGAGGCCATAGCCCTGGTTTAACACAACGTCGCGCGCGGTATAAATATCCAGCAGTGATTTGGGCACGGGCGCCGCGCCGACGATCAACATTTTCAGACTGGACAGGTCGGTTTCGGCAAACTCGGGTTGCTGCGCCATAAACAGAAACATGGCGGGCGCGCCAAACATGCTGGTTACCCGGTACTTTGCAATATCGGCCAGCGCCTGGTTGGCATCGAAGTTTCGATGCAATACCGCACAGCCCCCCACCTGCAAGGTAGCGATAGTATTTACGTTCAAACCACCGATATGGAACAGCGGGGCTGCGACCAGGGTAATATCCTCGGGTGAACCTGCAAAGGCCATCGTGGCCTGTATGTTGTTCCAGATCAGGTTACCGTGTGTCAGCATGGCGCCCTTGGGCTTGCCGGTGGTTCCCGAGGTGTACATGATCAGTGCCACATCGTGCTGACTCATGACAACATGGCTGTGCAGCGCTGGGGCTGCCTCAATAAGGGTTTCCAGGTACTCCCATCCATCGCCGCTACTCTCAGAAGCCAGGTAACGACGGCAACACAAATCGCCTCGTACGGCTTCGATAACCTGTCGCAGTGGATCGTCAACGACCAGGGTATGAACACCCGCGTCATTGATCATAAAACGCAATTCCTCGGCGGTCAGTCTAAAATTCAGTGGCACAAAAACGGCACCAAGCGTTTGCGCCGCCAGCATGGTTTCTAGCAGGGTGGGATGGTTGAGGCCGACAAAGCCCACCCGGTCGCCAACACAGATACCCCCCGCTCGCAGTTCGCTGGCCAGGCAGAGTGCCCGCTGGGTGAGTTCGGCGTAATTGCGCTCAATACCCTCAAATACTATTGCGCGGTTAGCGGGGTCCAGCTCAGCACGCATGAGTATGGTGCGTGCCAGGTTGTAGTCTACGTGCGGAGTATGCATGGTGAGGTTCCTGTCAGTAAGGAGGAGTGATTATAGAGCTAACAGCGGCATCTAGCCTTGTGCTTTTTCTTGTTCAAACCCCCACCGATGGCCTCTTGCTGCTTGTGTGCCGCTTTTATGCAGAGTTAAAAAGCAACCTGCCCCTGGAGAGCTCGCAATTCAGGCAGCAACCGGCAAAACCTTGAATTGCATAGTACGGCAATCGGGCTCGCACCTACATCGACATGGGTGTTGCAGCGAAAGCATCCCGCCGCGTTTTCATCGATGTCACCGTCGATGCCGAATTGCTAGCCATTCGCATGACAGTCTGCGAAGTAGTCCTTCACCTTGCCGTACTGCATCGAGTTTTGGATCGAGCCGAGGTCCGTGTCCGCTTCGGTACCGTCTCCGACCTTGATGTTGGCATCGATAAATTCGACCAGGGCATCACGAACTTCATCATAGACCGCCTCGTAAATATAGAGGCGTTTAGTAACGTTGCAGAACTGGGCGTCATTCTGGAAAGCGGCCCAGAACAACTCGGGTGCGATCGCCTTCGCGTCAACATCAGACAGTACAATTGCCGGACCATTACTGGACACTGCAGCGACCAGAATAGCTTCCTGTGCAACCCTAATTGTATTTCTCACAAAATCTCTTTTCGGTCTTTATAATTCGACCTGTTTTTATGAGATTTTACTTATTTTTTTATGAGGACATCGCGCGCTTGAAAACAAATGCGATCGACACAAGGTGAAACAGCAACAGCATGCTAGCGCCGATGAAATAAGCCTCAATGTCCGCCGAGTCTATGGCTCCAACGAACAGAGCGACCATAAGGATCTGGTAGATAACGCCGAACAGGCCCAAGGTAACGGCTGCTACCTTGGCGCTCCTGGCGTCGCCGTACAGTGGGCCAGCCGCTAGCAAGGCAAAGACCGAGTACAACCAAAAGCCCAGGTAATCGAAGGACGTATAAAGCGAAAATGGAATGGAAATGTTGAGTAGGCGAAGCAAGGGGTCAGCAAGTTCT
>JBLIIW010000101.1:0-14148 GCA_047635315.1 Halieaceae bacterium
CTGGGAGTGGACCCATGCGGTGGCGCCAGCGATTCATCTTGAGAACTCGTCGCTGACGGAATACCTGCGCTGGTGGAGTAGTGAAAGCGGTATTGCCTTTCGCTTTGATCAGGCCATCAGCGAGCGCGTTGCGGCGCAGACCCGCCTGCACGGGAGTATTGACTCCCTGTCTTTGGAGGAGGGATTTCAGGCGGTATTGTCCAGCAGCGGATACCGCGTGCTTGACCTGAGCGCGAGGCCGATTATCTTAGCGCGCTAATTCTTCGTTCGAGCAATGCCTTGCCGCGCCGCAGTATCACCACAGGGTTAGCTGACCGACCTCGACTGGCTCGCTGGTCGGTCTTTTTGCTGCTGTTGGGCACGCCCCTGACGCTGGCCCAAAGCAACATGGCTCTTTCTGATTACATCGATGAGGCTAATCGCAGAGGCTACAACATCATTTACTCCTCTGAGATGGTCGGGCCAGAGCTGATCATATCCCGAGAGCCGGGTATCCCCGTTACCCTGGGAGAATTGCGCCAGCTTCTTCGGCGCAGTGGGCTTCAACTCGAAGAGATCGCCCAGGGAAGTTACCTGGTTGCTCCCGTGTCTGAGTCCAATGAGGCCGGTGCCGCTGACGAAGCGTTGCTGGAGCCTCCCCAACGGCCTGTTCTGGAAGAGATCATTGTAAGTTCCAGTCGCTATCGGTGGTTTGGCCCGGCCAGCGCCCCGGATCTTTCCATGTCCGGGGAAAAACTGTCGCGACGTGCGGTGGTAGGCAACGACCCGGTGAGAGTTCTCAACCAGCTCCCGGGAAGCGCGTCCGTGGGCGTCTCTGCGCGTCCCAGAGTGCGCGGTGGTCGGGAAAACGAAACGCTGATTGAGTTCGATGGCGTGCGACTTTACGAGCCCTTTCATTTCGACGACTACAACAGTCTGTATTCAGTATTTGATAGTCGACTGCTCGATCAAATCGATTTTTACAGTGCGGCACCGCCGGTTAGCTATGGGGATCGCCTCAGCGCCGCCATGGTCATCAGGCCGCCGGACCCAGCAGAAATGGACCATCGGCGCGAAGTGGGGATCGGGCTTTTTCAGCTGTCTTACCTGCACAAAGCGCAGATCAAAGGCGGCGATCTCCTGGTGACCGCTCGCCGCAGTGGCCCGAAGGTTGCCAGCTTTACGGAGCAGGCCGATCTCGGTCATCCAGAGTTCGGTGATCTGTTTATCAGCTATGCGCGAGACACTCACAGCGGTGAACGCTGGCGCTTCAACCTGATGTGGTTTGGCGATGACCTCAGCCTAAGTGATGAGGACGACTCAGAGGTCGCCGAGAGTAATACGTCGAACACTTACCTGTGGGCACGGCAGGAGCTTGAGGCCGCATCGGGCAAGACACGAATCACCACCTTTGGGCTCGGGCGCATGGATCGCAAGCGCGAGGGCGTGATTGACGAGCCGGAGCAGGTCGTCGGTGAGGTCGAATCGCAGCAGACCCTTAGCTTCCTGTTCGCCAATCAGGATTGGCAAGGCGGCAGTGACAGGAGTGTCTTGGCCTGGGGCTGGGACTATCGTTACCTGAGTGCCGAGTACAACTACGACAGTGAACAGCGCATAGCGCCAGCTTTCGCCTCACTAAGTAATATCTCCAGAGCCCCGCAGGAATCTATTGCCATTGATACAACCGGCCATCAGCTGGCGCTCCATGCCAATTGGCGTCGCAGGCTTGCGGACAAGGTATTTCTGGAAAGCGGCCTGCGCCTGGATGCACAGCGCTACGAAGGCCAGTGGAACGCGGAGCCGGGTTATCGGCTCGGGCTGCTGTATCGCCCAAACGAGTTCATCGATATGCGGGCAGCCTTCGGGCGTTTCTCCCAGGCGCAGGGGCTCCACGAAATTGAGGTTGCCGATCTGGACACGCGTCTGTACTCACCGCAGACGGCCCATCATCTGGTGGCGGCAATCGACCTTATGCTGCCCGCATACGGCCTGACAGCCCGATTGGAAGGCTATGCAAAGGCCGCGGGGCGGGTGACCCCGTATTACGATAATCTCACCAATCCTTTTACGCTGCTGCCTGAACTGCGACCCGACAGGGTTCGCATCGACTCGAAACGCTACGAAGCGCAGGGCCTGGAACTCAGCATCAGCGGCGACTGGGAACTCTTCAGTGGCTGGTTCAACTTCGCTTACTCGTCGGCGGAAGACCGCATCGAAGATCGCTATGTGTCACGGAGCTGGGATCAATCGCGAACTATTAATACAGGGCTGGAGACACGTCTGGGAGCCTGGAGCCTCAGCCTTGCGGCGAGCTTTCACGAGGGCTGGCTGACAACCCCACTGAGGCTGGTGGGAGAACAGGTGGAAGCGGGGGAGCGCAATAGTGAGCGTTTCGATCATTACCTGTCCATCGATGTGAAAGGTACGCGATATTGGTCTACCCGTGTGGGAGATCTGCGCTTCGATCTGGGTATCAGCAATATGAGTGACCGGGACAACCAGATTGGCACGGATCAAGAGTTCGAGGATGGCGCGCTGACAGGGTCACCGTTCTTCGGGCTGCCGCGCGCGCTATTTGCCGATCTCTATCTGTCTTTCTGATCGCGATTGTCGGGATCTCGCCCCGGCTAACTCGGCAGAGTCTCGAGCAACACCCTGATTTCTTCTCGCCGGCCTTTGTCGGCGACGGGCCGGTCCGGACGGCCCGGTGCGGCAAGCGCTTTCTGCAGAGCCGCTCTCGCAGCCACGTATTCCTTAACCTGAGCGAGGAAGTCACCGTAGAAGTAATTGCTGTCCAGGCCATCGGGGTTGAGCTCCAGAGCCTGCATCAGCATTTTCCTGGCCTTGTCCTTGTCGCCGAAACCGATTGGCCACCGGGGAACCTGATAATAAAGTGCCCCCAGACTGGTATAGGCGCTGCCCTGCAAGGCGGATGGATCTTCTTTGAGTGCTCGCTCAAGCGATTTACGCGCCGCTTTTACCAAAGACAGCGCGCCCAGACCGCCGACCTTGCCGGCCTGCGTGCTCTTTACGATGCCATTCCATATGAGTAGCTCCGGATTCTTTGCATCGGCGGCCAGCGCTTGATCCACGCTCTGCGATAGCGCCTCAAAAGCCGCAACCTGGAGATCGCCGCTGAGCTCGTAGTTAGCGTGCGCCCAAGCGTGCTGAATTTCTTCCAGCGTTCCGGCGCTAGCGGGCAAGCTGCACAGCAGCAGCGTAGCGAAAAGCAGGCTCCAATAGGGCTTAAACATGGTTTTTCTCCTGGTGAAAATGATTCTTGATAAGAGGAAGTTGGGATGCAATTGCCCGGTCTACCACAGCGGGAAATAGCGCGTTGATCCGCGCCTGAAAAGCTTCTTTGCGGCCTATCTGCAAGCGGCGCTGATTCTTCTTCAGAGCCCTCGTGATCTGCGCGGCAACGGACTCGGGGGTATCCGCGGCGGTGCCGAGCGCCCGATTCAAGGCGGCGGCAGCATCTGTGTTCATGCCTGTTGTGGTGGCTCTTGGTGAGAAGTAATGCACCTCGACCGGCGAATCTGCGAGCTCCCGGGACAGGGCTTCGGAAAAACCGCGCAGCGCGTATTTCGTTGCGCAGTACACCGCATAGCCTGGAAAACCCACGGCGCCAAAAGCCGAGCCAATATTGATGATATGTGCCTGCTTTTCGCCCCGCAGGGTGGGTAGCAAGCCCTGCGTTAGCAGCAGTGTCGCCGTAAGGTTGGTGTTAACGATAGGCTCGATATTCGTCTCGGCAAAAGGCGAAAAGCTGTTGATGCCCGCGTTGTTGCACAGGGTATTAACCTGAAACAGTTTTGCCGAAGTCAGCAGCCGGTCCCGATCCTCAGGCAGGCAGAGGTCCGCCACTACCGCCTCACACTCGGCATCACCCAGTTGCCCAAGGAGTTGATCGAGGCGCGTCCGGTCGCGTCCCTGTAGCAGCACCGCGAAGCCCTCGGCCGCGAAAGCGCGGGCAAGAGCTTGGCCAATGCCGCCGGTGGCGCCGGTGAGGAGAATTCTCATCAGGCGGCTGTCGCCAGGGTAAAACCTGCCGCTTCGCTCGGGATCGATCGGTATACATCCCCGTAGAGGCGATAGATTCTGTTGGCCACATGGACAACAGCCTGCTGATCCGCCGGATCTGTCAGCTTGTTCATTACTCTTTCAAAATGCGCTATGTGATCCTGGTCGAGCTCGCCATGAGTCGTGAGATAGGTCATCGCCGCATCCGGAAGTGCCAGCTGCTTTTGCACAATTTGCGCAACCGCCGGGGCGAGGCTGGAACTGGTTCCCTCCAGCACCAGAACCATCCCGAATACCCCCATGGGATTGATTCGCGCTATGTAGTCATAGAGGTAAGCCACCATCATCTCAGTCTCACAGGAGGGCGGCTTGGCGGCCCAGACCTCCCTGTCGAAACCGCAGGCCTGTATATCGTCGAGGATCCAGTGCTCGTGCCCCTTTTCCTCCTCGATGTATTCGCGCAGCGCACCGGCAACCCAGCTCTGCTCGGGCCGTAGCCCCGCCAGAGCACCGGTCAGCAATGGCGCCGTGTGGCGCACGTGATGATAGGCCTGATGCAAAAAAGCCAGATAGCTGTGCAGGGAGAATGTGCCGCGGTAGACATCCTCTATGATCGGGGCGGACAGCAGATAATCTTTGCCTGCGTCCGTTCGCTGCAGAAGTTGTTCATAGAATGGCATGGCTTGATGCGTCCTTGTGATTAAGTAACGAAGAATGTTGCTCGTAGTGCTGTTCAATCAGAGCAGCGTAACGCTCCAGAGCCAGCGCGCGCTTGAGGCGCCCGTTGGCTGTTATCAGGTCTGTGTCCGGCAGGCCCTGGACGACTTCGAGCGCATGGATACTCGCGTAATCAGGCAGTTCGCTATTGGCCACACTGATCAACTCGGCTAGCGCCTCCTGCTCGAGGGGGTAGCGCAGCCACAGCAGAATGAGGTTGTGGTCGCGGGCTTCACCAAAGGCCAGGGCCTGCGCTATGGCGGCGTGTTGCGTGAGACTGGCCTCGATCCATTCCGGGCTCACGTTGCGGCCGTAGCTGGTGATAAACACATTGCGACGGCGTCCGTCGACATAGAGGAACCCGTCCGCATCAAAGTAGCCAAGATCGCCGGTTGCATACCACTCTTCTGGCGATGACTCTTGCTGCAGATAGCCATCCATCACCGGGCTACGCACCTGGATTTCCGCATCGGCGGAAACGCGTATATCCGCATGGGGCAGGGGTTTGCCCACGGAACCCGGGCGCGTTTCGCCGGGAAGGTTCAGTGTCAGCACCGAACAGCATTCAGAGAGGCCGTACCCCTCACATACCGGTAGCGCGTACTGCGCGGCGCGGCGCAGCAACTCAGGAGCGACCTTGCCACCGCCCACAGCCATAAGCCGGAAGCTGTCCATGCTCAACAGACCCATTTCACACAAGGTCACCACGGCGGTTAGTAGCTGCGGTACGAGAATGATCGTGTCCGCATCGCTGCCGTTGAGCAGGGAAGAGAAGTTTTCTATATCCAGGCCTGCGTCCCCGACACCGGTCATCGCGGCGCTGGGGATATACACCTCACCGCCATTGAGTAGCGGCGCATAGAGACCGGCAATATTTTCAAGAAGCGTCGCGAAAGGCAGAACGCTCAGATGTCGCTGCAGAGTCAGGCGACTCAGCGCCGTTACAATTCCCTGCGCCGTGCGTTCGATGGTCTTTGGGGAAAGCACGACACCCTTGGGTGCATCGCTGCTGCCTGAGGTGAAGGTTATTTTGCCGCCGCGCGGCGCTGAGCGACCATTGCTGCTCTGAAAGAGGGGATTTGCTGTGGCATCAACATCCACGGGCTTCCAGCCGTCTTCCTGACTCAGGGGCAGATCACCCAACACCAGATCAACGCACGCGGACTTGAGCAGGTGTGCCTGCTGTCCCGGCGTAAAAAAAGTGGGTATGGGGACAATCTGTAAGCCTCTGTCCAGCGCCGCCAGATCCGCCACCGCCCACTCAATACTGTTGTCCAGTGCGATGCCCAAGGTGTGAGCCCCGGTGTTTTCAAGTTTCGCGCTAAAATCTCCGATACGCTGCTCAAGGTCTCGATAGCGTAGTATTTCCTGCGGACCAACGAGAGCCACAGCGTTGGGCATGCTGGCCGCGCGCTGAAGAATCGCATCGACAATGGCCGATTGATGGCTGCCGGCGGATGCGCTCACGACGGGAATTGGCCCTCTGCGAGGGCGTTGATCAGCTCGAGTGTTGAGGCCAGGGATCCGCAGACCACCGCCGGCCGCATGGCGTAATAGTTGCCCCAGTCCGTATCCGCTGCACGCAGCCGGGCCGGGTCGGCCTTGGCGAGACTCGTGCTGTGTATACCCAGAGAGCGAAGGCAGCGGCGTACCGGTAACGTCGCCGTGCACACCGCGTGCGTATATCCCAGCTTCCAGAAAGCCGGTGCCATGGACGCCATGAAGAGCATCGCGACGTCTTTGTTGCGCAAGGCAAAGCCACCAATCTCAACGATTGACTCGCGGGCAACCACTTCTGCTAATCGCTCGGAGACCATATGCTCCAGTGGTTGGTCAAGGTATTGCTCCAGAAAAAGCTCCTCCTCGCCGGAGCGCAAGCCGCACACCGCCATGAGCCGCTTATCTTTTAGAAGACAGAAATAGGCAGGGTAGAAGTCCTTGAGCACGCAGTTGAAGTGGCGTTGATACTCCCGGGCGCTGAGGCGGCAGGCGCGCTCATACAGCGTGCTGCCCTGACGTGTGCACAGGAGGGTATATCCGACTTCAGGCGCCTCAGTTTCCCCCAGGGTTTGAGGAAAGGGCGGAACGCTTTGAATCGTTTCGGTAGCTAAGGCTTGCATAAATCGCTGTCCAGCTGCTCGTTGTATGCCAGTAAGAGTCCAGCGCGCAGAAAATCATTCGCCCAATGATGAAAAAAGTTGTTGATCGACAATCAGAGGGAGGTTGAGGGAGGGGGTTGAGGGGCCGTACGAGTAGGGTCGCTGGGTTGTGACGTTGACGCTGGGGTTCGCTTGAGCTTAGAGCGACTTGGACATTTTGATAACCACGTTGACCGAACCATTTGCGGCCCTGTTGCTCACCCGGCTGATCTCGCGATAGCCGCGGGCCAGATACAAGGGCTCTCCCGGAACCGTAGAGCCGAGCTCGATTTGCTTGAAACCGGCATCGCGCGCCGCGGCCTCACCGAGATCGAGGAGCAGGGTGCCGATGCCGCGCCGTAGCCAGTCCGGGTGTGTGTACATGGCGCGAATCCGCGCAGCCTCTGTTGCAGGGTCGCTGAAGCTGTCATCCCGACCCGCCGTATGGTCGCCGCCATATAGCGTTCTGCGCCGGCCCCAACCACCGCAACCGACCAGCTGCCGGGCGCCTTCCACCTGCGTTTCTATCAGAAAATACGTTTGGTCTTCGATCAGCGTCAGATCCACACCCATGGTTTCCCGGGCGGCTTCAACTTCCGCCGCTGAGAGAAAGCGGCGCATATTACGGTCGATCGCCAGGGCCATGAGCCCGGCAACTGCAGGCACATCATCCATGCCCGCCATTCTATGCATGAGAGGAGGCACGAGGGGTTCAGCCTGAGATTTTGGCATGTCGCATATGCAGGCGATTGTATCGTGCTACCTCGAGCCGTGGTTATAGATCGTGCGAGGAGCTGGTCTGTCAGCTATAGGTTATTCTGATCAAAGCAATCCGCCGCCTGGAAATGAGACTGATTATCTGCCGGGTCAGGAGATACATCGAATGAGAATACGTTGTCACGCTCTACTCAGGAACTCGCTCAAACGGCTCGTTCTGGTACTTGCGATTGCCGGGGCGAGTGCACTCGGCCAGAGCAGTGACACGGATCCGCTGCCGGCACCGCCACGGGCGGAGGGTGAAGGTCCCTTTGAGCGTCTTATCATCCAGAACGCGATGCTTATCGACGGTACCGGCGCCCCCGCCGGCGGTCCGGTTGATATTGTGATTGAAGCCAATCGCATCGCTGCCATTGTAAAAACCGAGTATGTCGCCGGCGACATGCGCCCTGCAGAGGGCCCGCAGCAGGCGTCAAAGATTATCGATGCGACTGGCATGTACGTGCTGCCGGGTTTCGTCGATCTGCATCTGCACTCCGGGGATACCCCCAAAACACCGCAAGCGGAGTACGTCTACAAACTGTGGCTGGCCCACGGCATTACCAGCGGTCGCGGCGTGCCCTTCGCCTCACCCGAGTTCTCCGAGAGCGAAAAGCAGCGCAGTGCGCGCAACGAGATAACCGCCCCGCGTATGTTTACCTACAGGCTTCCCTTCGACGAGTGGGAGGGCAACATCGAAACCCCGGAGAAAGCGCGCGCATGGGTGCGCAGGGCGGCAAAAACCGGTATCGATGGTCTTAAGCTCACCGCCTACCCGCCGGACATTATGGCGGCGCTATTGGACGAGGCCGACAAGCTCGGACTCGGTTCTACGGCGCACCTCTCCCAGAGCGGCGTAGGCAACATGAACGCCCTGGATGCTGTTCGACTGGGCCTCGGCACGGTCACGCATTTCTACGGCCTCTTCGAGGCCCTGTACGACAGTCACAGCATCCAGCCCTGGCCCGCGGGCTACAACAATTACGATGAACAGCAGCGCTTTGCTCAGGTGGCCCGACAGTGGAGTCTGATACATGCGCAGGGCAGTGCCCCATGGCAGGCATTGCTGGAGGAGTTCAAGGCGCTCAATGTAATCCTGGACCCCACGATGACGGCCTATCTCGCCAGCCGCGACGTCATGCGCCGGCGCAACGCCGACTGGCATGAGCAGTACACGCTGCCATCGCTGTGGGACTTTTACCTACCCAGTCGCGTCAATCACGGCTCCTACTATTATGACTGGACGTCCTGGGATGAGGTTGCCTGGAAGAATTTCTACCAGGTGTGGATGGCATTTCTCAATGACTATAAGAATATCGGGGGCCGCGTCTCAGTCAGTTCTGACTCGGGCTATATATACAATACCTTTGGCTTCGGAACCATAGAGGAAATGGAGCTACTCCAGGAGGCGGGATTTCATCCTCTGGAAGTGATTCGCGGGGCTACGCTGCACGGCGCCCAGGCGCTCTTTGAGCCTAAAGGAAAGCCCATTGAATTTGGTGTCATAAGACCTGGATTGCTGGCGGATCTGCTCATTGTGCCTGAGGACCCGGTCGCCAATCTGAAAGTACTCTACGGTACTGGTGCCATACGGCTGAACGACAGCACAGGCAGAGCCGAGCGAGTAGGGGGAATCAGGTACACGATCAAGGACGGCATCGTGTATGACGCCAAACAGCTCCTGGCAGATGTAGCGGCGATGGTGGCCAGGCAAAAAGCGCAACGGGGTATCCAGAGTCTGTCGGAAATTGAATAGCTCCGCGAGGCGCATCGGACGTCGCGCCATCACTGTTAGTTATCAGTATCACCTCTGCCATCAAGGGCCTGTTCACATGCCTGCAGCGCACTCATACTCCGCTCTCCGAACGGACGGTATGCGACACGGTTTCATGCGTGTTCAGGTGCGCGTCGCCTGACTCCGTTCAGCCCACGGGTTTTGTTGATTTGCAAAGTGTTCTGACTGGCTGATGCTCAATCTAATCACCTCAGTAACATACTGGATGCTGACCGCGCTGTGGTTGGCCATACTCTGGTTCTATCTCGATCAGCTAAGAAGCTCGAAGGGCAGCGATAAAACCGTCTCTTTTCTGCTTCTGATTCTCTTGATAGACGCGTTCAGGACGGTGTTCGAAAGCGCTTACTTTGGTCTTTTCTTTAACTCCCTGTACGGGTTTTTGCCAGGGTCTGTGCACGCCCTTTTGTCACGACCTGGCATCCTCATAGTGCCGAAGCTGCTGAACCTGTTCGCAGGATTTCTTGTAGTTGCTCTGCTGATTCGCAGCTGGCTGCCCCGGGCGCTGAGAGAGCGCAATGAGTGGATACATGAACTGCAGCTAGCGAAGGAAACCGCAGATCTCAAGACAGAGGAAGCGCAACGTCAGGCGCTAAAGTTTGAAGCCGTCGTTAACGGTATTAGCGACGCAATCATAGTGACTGATGCGGAACGCCGCATAGTATCGGTCAACAAAGGGACGCAAACGGTCTTCGGCTACGCCAGCGATGATCTGCTTGGCAAGACGACCGCGCTGCTCTAGGACAGCGAAGAGACATACGAGCAGCAGGGGAATTTTTGTCTTAACCCCTCAGCGAAAGAGGCCAGCAAGCTTTATGAGGTGAACTACCGGAACGCGGGTGGGCAGCTGTTCGTTGGCGAAACCCTGGGGACACCCTTATTTGGAGTAGATGGCGAGGTACTCGGAAACATCGGGGTGATCCGAGACGTTACGCTCCGTAAAAAGGCCGAGGAAAAGCTGACCCTGTCGGCCAGCGTGTTCACACACGCTCGTGAAGGCATAATGATTACCGACGCCTCCGGGATCATTGTTGAGGTCAATGACACCTTTTCCCTGATCACCGGCTATAGCCGGGAAGAGGCGGCTGGCATAATCCCTACAAACTTCAGGACGGACCGCCATGGCGCGAATTTTTATACATCCCTTTGGAGCGCCCTTCAGGAGCATGGTTACTGGCATGGGGAAGTCTGGCATCACCGGAAGACTGGTGAGGAATACGCCGCATTACTCACCATCAGCGCTGTGCATGATGAATCAGGTGCGGTCGGCCACTACGTGGCTCTGTTTACCGATATCACTGAAATCAAGGAACACCAGCGGCAACTCGAAGAGATCGCTCATTACGACCCACTCACAGGTCTACCCAACCGCGTTCTGCTGGCTGATCGGCTAGAGCAAAGTATTGTGCAGAGCCGTCGGCGGGCAAGTCCGCTTGCGGTCGCGTACCTGGATCTCGATGACTTTAAAATCGTCAACGACACCCATGGCCACGCGGTCGGTGACGAGCTGCTGGTCGAGCTTTCTCGGCGCATGAAGAATGTTCTGAGAGAGGGAGATACCCTCGCCCGTCTCGGTGGCGATGAGTTTGTAGCGGTGCTGGCCGATATGCACACTGTGGACGATTGCGATCCCTTGCTGTCGCGCCTGCTTGAGGCTGCAACCAGCCCGGTCCGTCTGGGCGACTTTTCCCTGCGCGTGTCGGTCAGCATCGGCGTCACTCTGTTTCCACAGGACCATGTCGATCCCGACCAGTTGGTACGCCATGCTGATCAGGCTATGTATTTGGCCAAACAGATGGGAAAGAATCGCTATCGCATATTTGACGTAGTGGGCGACGCGAAGATCAAGAGCCGCGGCGAAGTTCTCGAAAACAACAGGAATGCCCTGAGAAGAAATGAGTTTGTCATGTACTACCAGCCCATCGTCAACATGGGTAGCGGCGAAGTGATCGGGGTGGAGGCATTGATTCGTTGGCAGCACCCGGAACGCGGATTGCTACTCCCGGCCGACTTTCTGCCGAGTGTCGAAAACCATTCCACCAGTATCGACATCGGAGACTGGGTCATTGATACGGTCCTGGCGCAAATTGCAGAATGGCGTGCGAGCGGAACAAACTTGCGGGTTAGTGTAAATGTGGGCGCCGGTCAGTTGCAGCGCAGCGACTTCGTAGCCAAATTGGCCAATGCACTAGCCCGTTACCCAACGGTCAGCTCGGCCGATCTGGAGCTGGAAATCCTGGAAACCAGCGCCCTCACCAACATCGAAACGGTCACCAGTATAATAAGCGAGTGTGGCAATCTGGGCGTGAGTTTTGCCCTGGACGATTTTGGAACGGGATACTCCTCGCTGAACTATCTAAAAGGTTTCCCCGCCGATGTGCTGAAGATAGACCAGAGCTTCGTGATTGGGATGCTGGACAACCAGGACGACCGCTCCATCGTCTCGGCGGTGATTGGATTAGCCTCAGCATTTCAGCGGCAGGTGGTTGCCGAGGGCGTCGAGAGCGTTGCACATGGTGCGCAGCTGTTGCGAATGGGCTGCGAATACGCTCAAGGCTATGTCATCGCCCGACCTATGCGGGCCGGCGATATCCCCTCCTGGTTGCGGGACTGGAAACCCGATGCAAGCTGGACGAAGATAGCGGATGCCATGGGTACAGCGATAGACCCACCTACTGATTCCTGAATCCACTCGCGGTCTCCAGCCAGTCCTGCACACGCTTCCATTGCCTGAAAGTACGTGCACTCAAAGCCTTCATCCCAATGTTGTCGAAGCCGATCATGCTCGGTTTGATTGTGTCATTCAGCTGATCGGCCAAGGGGGAGTTGAAACCGGACCGCCCCGCAATTGCGCCGACAATATTGCCGACCGTGGCGCCATTGCAATCCGTATCCAGACCCGACGCCACGGTGATACAGATGCTCTCCTGCGGATTCAGGTTCCCATAGGCCATACCGACAATGCAGATCAGGGAGTTGTTGATCGAATGCACCGGACTCATGCCCCGATAACGGGATTCAATCTTTTGTACAACAGTCTCCCAGTGAGGAGCAGCATCGATCCAGACAAGCAACTCGTGAACCGCAAGGGCCAGGCGACAGTTGCCGGGTATCTCACTTAAGCCAATGGCAACAAGCTGTTTCCAATCACTCTCCACAAATGCGGCCGCCTGCAGCGCCGCGAAAAACATGGCCCCGTAGATGCCATTGCGTTCATGTGTCCAATGGGCATCTCGCCAGGCAAATTCCGCGGCGAGCTGGGGATTGCCGGCGGCACACCAGGCAAATCCATCGACGCGAATCTGCGCTCCAATCCATTCTCGGTAGGGGTTGCGATAGCGTCTTGTGTATTCCGGGGTCGCGGCACTTTCGCCGCTCAAGCGGCTCGTTCTGTTCCAGTAATTGAGGATTCCCTGGGTCTCGGCGGTACAGATCGCCGCGTAGGGAATATGTTCAGACCAGTATTGAGCAATGTCGTTCCAGCGGAACCCGGGACCATAGGTTTCCATGACAGCCAGTCCGACCAGCGAGTAGTGAATATCATCATCGGGCTCCATATAAGCAATCTGCTCACGCTGCGATGCCGGGGACCAGAGATCAGGGTCGTTCTCATCCAATCGAAGCCCTGATATGTAGTCGCTCAAGGGCCAGTCACCGCGTTTTTGCAAATAGGCTTTTATGTTCTTGCGGCCCGTGAATTCACCCTCCAAAACCCCAAATCCGATACCTTCGACGGGCTTGCCCAGTGCGCAACCCACTGCGCGACCCGTCCAGGCGCCATGGAATCGATCCACGGCGTCCGCATCCGTTGGTTGCCAATGCAGGTTTCGCGGGCCCTCAGGGCGCAGTAGACGGATGGCGGGCAGATCATTGGGCTCCCTTGTTGCCAGAGCTTCATCTTCAGAAAGCGCCATGAGTGCGTCATAGAGAGGGTAGACGCGCTCCTCGCTCCAGCGATCCTCTGCACTCAGTAGCTCTATCTGCTGCTTGAGATCGACTGGAATCTCGCAGCCTTCGTCGCGCCGCTGCAGCAATTCGGCGTGCAGTAGTTCCAACGGATTTGTCCAGCCGGCCATCGGGCCCCCTGTCGAATAATGTAGCAACACCGGATGTCTGCGAGGATAATTCAGTAACGATCGTCCGGGCGATCTGTCGCTAAGTGTCACACTCAATCGAGAGTAGCGCCACGATTTGCGGGTGCCTGGCAATCGATGGGGTCGAAACCCATCAGTGGCAACAACGCTATCAGGCGTTGAGTGAAGGTGACCAGGAGCGGACTCATAAGCTGATCCTCCCCAATCAATCCCTATGACTGGCGGAGGGGCAAGAGATAGTCCATGCTTAATTCTAGGGTCTGTACTTGCTTAAATGGTTTTTGCACAGATTTAGTGAAACGAGAAGAACCGGAATGTCATGACGATTCAAAAGCCATCATCAAATAGCTTCGCACAAGTGCGTGCGGAGCAGCTCGAGTACAACGCAAGACGCGAAAAGGGTTATCGTGAACGCGCACTGAAAATCTACCCGTGGATCTGTGGCCGCTGCACGCGGGAATTCGATCGCAAGAACCTGTCGGAACTGACGGTGCATCATGTCGATCATAACCATGACAACAACCCAAACGACGGCAGCAACTGGGAACTGCTCTGTATCTATTGCCACGACGAGGAACACAGCAAGTTTGAGAACCTAGTGCGCTATGGCAGCACCAAAGACACGGAACTAAAGCCCGCGACCTATAAT
>JBLIIW010000102.1:0-13894 GCA_047635315.1 Halieaceae bacterium
GCGGCGACACACAGAATGCCGACCACACACCACGCGTAGAAAGTGCTCGGCTCGCTTTGTTCATTGCGGTCAGAAGCGATCGTTGTCATCTTGAGATTTAGCCCATTACCTACGAAGGTGCCAAGCCCCGGTTCGGTAGCTAGCACACACGCACTGTCACTACGCCTCGAGGCCAGCGCAAGGTGCCACAGAGACTGCTTGGCGGCAACGGGCCGCACTTTTTCAGTCGCTGTGCGGATATTCTGCGGAAATCCATGGATATCCGACTGTGTGGCGGCGAAAGTTGCTGTGAGTCTAGGCGACCGCAGGCTTATGCCTCTGGCATCTCTATAACCCACAGGAGCAAGAGTCTTTGTCAGCAGTTCCGTCAGTCAACATCATTGGCGCCGGCATCGGCGGTCTCACGCTGGCCCTCGGCCTTGCGGCGCAGGGGACCCGGCTGCGTGTGTTTGAGCAAGCTCCAGTGATTGCTGAGGTCGGGGCGGGGTTGTCCATCTCACCCAATGCAAGCAAGGGGCTGGCGTCTCTGGGAATGGGCGACTTTCTCGAGGCGGCAGCGAATGAGCCCATGACGCAGTGGACGCACCACGGTAAGACCGATGAGGACCTGGTGGAGATTGATCGCCATGATTGCCGCGAGCAATATGGTGCTGCCTACTACCAGTTGCACCGCGCAGATCTGCACAATGAATTGCTGCGTCGCTGCCGCGCCCAGGATCCGAACATGCTGCAGCTCAACGCGCAGCTCGTGGATGTGCAGCAGGACGAAAAAGGGGTCACGGCGCTGTTCGCATCGGGTGAGCGTGTACACAGTGATTGTCTGATCGGCGCTGATGGCGTGCGTTCCAGGGTTCGCGATGCGGTTTTTGGCGGGGGTGACGTTACTTTTACTGGTCAGGCGGCATGGCGCGGGCTGATTCCCGCTGGCGAGCTGCCAACCTGGGCTACGGAGGCGGTTTCGCATAATTGGATAGGTCCGGGAAGAACCTTTGTCACCTATCCAATTCGCGGGCGTGAGCTGGTGAATTTTGTCGGCTTTGCGCGGACCGAAGAGTGGGTCGATGAATCTTGGTCTACCCCGGCCAGGCCTGGCGAGATCCGGGCCGCTTTTAGTGACTGGTGCGACCGTGTGATGGGCGTGCTGGATGCCATGGATAACAGGCAGTGCTTTCGCTGGGGGCTTTTTTCCCGCGAGCCCTTGTCGACCCTGGTGGCGGGTCGTGTGGCGCTTATAGGTGACGGGGCCCATCCAATGCTACCGTTCTTCGGCCAGGGCGCTTCTTCCGCTATTGAAGATGGCGTAGTGCTCTCGCGGTGCTTTGCTGCATCGGAAGATGCCATCGAGGCGCTCGCGCGCTACGATCGCGTGCGTCTGCAGCGCGTTTCACACCTGCAGGCAGAGTCCAACCTCGGTGCGCAGCGCTTGCAGGGGCTTGACCCCTACGTATTGCGGGACCAACCGCTCAAGAACGAGGATTCCCTGGGGATTTTCCGCTATGACCCGGTCACCGTGTCACTGGGAGCCTAACCGGCAGGCGGATAATTACCTGCGCCTGCTGTGAGCTTCGATGTGTTTTACTTTACTGTCTGAGAGACACTTAATTATCCCTTGGTGGTTGATATGACAGATACCCAAAAGATCGAAGTGCCCAGAGATCTGGGTTTTGAGATCGGCGGACCGGGCCGGGTCTACTACAATGATGTGATTACGGACAACGTCGTCGAATCGCTTATGGAAATGTCGGCACTGCTCTGGACAATCCGCGATCGGCAGATCGTGCTGGAAAAAGTTCTAGCAGAAAAAGGGATTGAGGTGACGTCTCTTATTGAGTCACATGAACCCGATGAAGCGGAGATGGAAGATCGGCGCCTCGAGCGTGAGTCCATGGTGCAACAACTATTCAAAAGTTTCCTGCGGCGGCCAAGCGCTGGTGCCGCCAAAGACGCAACGGCTCCCTCGCGCAGGGACATGGAGGACTTGGTATGAACAGCATGCTTGCACCACGCGGATTCGCAGGGATCACACCTCGGCCCAGTTCGCTCACTGATGAGAGCTACATGGATTACGTGAAGTCTTTTCGCAAAATGGTAATCCAGGACATGTTTCCCCTGGTAGCGGAGGCGGGCGAAACGGCTTATCAGGAGTGGAAAGCTGAACATAAGGTCGAGGACGACCTGATCGAGAATATCAATGAAGCATTTGGGGGCGTGCCTGTAGCCCGCAGCTGGCAGCGCTTTGTTCGCACGCAACAGGAAATGATGTGGCGCCAGTCACGCGCGACACTGTTAAAGGTGGCAGATCAGTATCTGGCCGAAGTGGAGGCTGCTGAGGATGGGCCGTCCAGCATTGAGGCTGAGCCTGATTTTGTTACCCCTGGCTGGGCGCGACAGGAGATACACCTGCAGCCTGGCGGTTACACGGACGATCCTCTGGGTGGTGTGGTCTTCCACATGGCTACGCGCGCCTTCTATGAGGGAATGAACGATCACGAGGAACTGCACACGGAACTCGCGGAATTACTGACGCCGCCGGCGGATGGCAAGGTGCAGCGGGTTTTGGACGTTGGTTGCTCCATAGGCCAGGCGACTCTGCCGCTAAAGCGGCGATTTCACGACGCTGAGGTGTGCGGTCTGGACGTCGCTATGCCGCTATTGAAGTATGCGCGGAAGCTGGCCAACGATGCGGACCTGGAAATTACGTTTCGTCAGGGTCTGGCTCAGGACTCGAAATACGATGCGCAGAGCTTCGACAGCATTCTTGCCTATCTGCTCTTCCATGAAACGCCGAAGGACACCTTTGAGGGTATTGCCAGAGAGATGCATCGCATCCTGCGCCCTGGTGGTACCTTCTGTACGTTCGATTTTCCTAATGCCTATGGCCAGCAACAGCCTGTGGCGCAGCGTTTTCTCATAGAGTACGATTCGAAGAACAATTGCGAGCCCTATTCGCTGGATTTCGTCGCTTGTGACTTTAAGGGGATTCTTGAGAGCGCAGGCTTCGACGTTGCCGATGGACCTGCAACTATGAACCCGTTCCTGCAGACTATTGTGGCAACCAGGCGCGCCTGATAACCGTCACGCTGCCGCGGCCTGCATTTCTTGTGCGGGCCGCGGTCTCGGTTTAAATCAGCTGGATTTTTACGGGCCTTTGGCGCCCTCTTTCGCAGTAAGAGCTGTGAACTTCTTGTATTCGTTCACTCCCTGCATTTCCTGTTTTGACCAGGACGCAGCAAAGCCGCGGGGATAGGATTCGTCGCCATCGGCGCGGCCGTCCTCCGACCAGAGAAGGGGCAGGTGGCTGCCTGTAGGCTTTTCTCCCTCAAGCATTTCATCGAAAGATACACCCGCGAGATTGACGCAGTCCGGGCGCGGCTTCCAGCGAATGTCGTCGCCGAACACGCGGACGGATACGGAAATCCGCCAATCGTCAGTTGGGTTGCCGCCTGAGTAGTGTAGAGCCCATGGGTGTACGATGAGCAGGTCACCGGGATCCATATCCCAGGAGAGGAAATTAACATCCGGGTCATCGCGCAAATGTTCAACCTGTGGGTGTGGCGGCCTGTCATCCGGCTTGATCATCTGCTGCGCATTCGGTGAGAACAGCCAATAGGAGACGTCCTGCGTATGGGATCCGGCCCACACTTCGAGGCTGTTCGCCTTAACGATCGGCGTCAGGGGCATCCACAGAGATGGCACCATGACGCCTGTGGTGGGCCAACCCATACGGTCCGCGTGCCAGATGGTTTTGAAGTCAGACTGCGGAGGCTTGGCAAAGAATTCGTCAAAGAAAAAACGCACCTCCTTTGACTGCATCACCTGTGCGGCGACCTGAGCCATGGGGCTATCGAACACCAGCTTTCGGTACTCGTCGATGCAGCGGGCCATGTAGCGGCCGGGAATGCTGGGTAGAAGCCCCACATCTTCTTTGTCAGTAATGACCCGGCGGGCAATAGGGTCGAGCATCTCGCACCACTCGGGGTCAAATACCTGACGGAGGCACACCACCCCGTCGCGGTTATAGGTATCGATGTCTTCCTGGGTGACTTGTCTAAGTGGTTCTTTATTTAGCGGCATCTTGTTCTCCAGCCAGAATCCTCGGTGTCGTATTTGCGGCTGTGCCTGTGCTGTCTGGACACATTGGCCACGGCGAATGTTATGGGCTTTCTTTTACTGTCCGGGAAAGTGGGACTCGTGGTTTTCTAGGTACCACTCGGCAATCTCCTCGCGCGTTGCCCACCAGATCCCATCAAGGGATTTGGCGAACTCCAGAAACTCCCGGAGCGCGCGGATTCGATAGGCGCGGCCTGACACGTGGGGGTGCAAGCCCACATTCATAATCCGCGCGCTCTGCTCCCCCTCTTTATGCAGCACGCTGAGTTCCTCGATCAAAATATCGCGAACCTCGTCGGTTGTATGTCCGCGTCGCGTTACCAAAGTGAAATCGTTGATTTCGTTGGAGTAAGGAACCGATACGATGGGCCCGTTTTCCGTGCGAATGAGGAATGGCTGGTCGTCATTCATTATGTCGCAGTAAAAGGTGCAGCCTTTCTCCGCAAGAATAGACGGCGTGTTGGGCGTTCCGCGCAGTGATGAGGATAACCAACCCTTGGCTTTGCGCCCTACGGCTTTTTCGTAGACGTCCAGGGTGCGCAATATAACGTCGCGCTCCTTATCTGGATCGAACATGTAGTCACTTAAAAGTTCGCCCTGCTCGTAGTTGTGCGCAACAATTTCGCAGCCGCGCTCCAAAGCCGCGTCCAGCATTTCTCGGCGACGCTCTACAGTAACCGCGTTCAGGGTGCAAGACGGTTTTACGTCGTAGTCGTCCATCGCTTCAAACATTCGCCACAGGCCTACGCGCTGTCCGTATTCACGCCAGCTGTAATTTGGAAAGTCGGCCACGTTGCCTGGGAGGGTGTTGGGCAGCAGGGCTGGGCCACCCGCGTAGTAGGGCTGATCCGTGTCTTTGAGTAGGTCCCATGTTTCGAGATTGAAGGTAATGATCAGCGCTACGCGGGCGCCATTCGGCCACTTCAGTGGGTTGCGCTTGGGTAGTGGGACGTAGGGGTATTCCATGAGCTTGCTGTCCAAATTACGGTGGATTTTTTAGCCCGTTTAGTGCCGTCTGCTTTTACGGGCTAGCGGAGGCTAAGGCTTGCAGACGACCTCAGGTGATCTTCAATGATTCCTTGAGGCTGTCGATCATCGAGGTGCGGACCAGAAATTCGTGCGCCAGATCCGGATCGTTGGCCATGCGCAGGAATTCGTTCTGCCGACTACGTTGCACTGCTTCGTCCGTTGATTCCATCAGCTTTTTATTACGCATAGTGTGCGCCTGTACAAAGTCGATGCAGATTTGACGGCGCTGTCGGTCGTAGAGATCCAGGAGCGGCTCCATGGCCTGGTTTTCTTTCAGGATCTTGAGCAGCTTGTCGCCAAGGTTGAAGGCGTCGTGAAGCCCCCCGTTCATACCCATACCACCGAGCGGATTATTGATGTGTGCGGAATCGCCGGCCAGCACTACACGCGCTGATACGCGGTAGGTTTCGGCAACACGCTGATGTACCCGGTACAGAGTACGGTGCTGAATATCGTAGTCCCCATCCTTCGCTACCAGGTTCTGCAGCCGCGCCTGAATGAACTCATCGGAGAGCAGCGTATCCCGGTCGGTGTCCAGGGGCGCCGGAATGAGGACGCGCCAGAAATCGAGGGTCTTGAGCATGACGCACCACTCGTCGGGATCCGAAACATAGTTAACCCAGCTCAGATTCTCGAAGTGCTCTTCGAAGGGAAAACTTGTCGATGCAACCAGGAACAGCTCCGGATAGGTGAGGCCTTCATACATCACGCCGCCTGCTTGCCTGACCCTGCTGTTGGCGCCATCGCAACCGATCAGGAAGGAGCCGCGATAGCGCTTTTCATCGCCGCCGGTGAAGGTCAGGACGTCGATGCCGTCATCGTCTTCCCGATAGCCCGCAACCTGAGCGTCGAAGATAACTTCAGCGCAATCGTAGTCCTTGAGCATTTCCACCACGATGCGAGTCATTTTAAACTGTTCGCACTGCAGTCTGTAATGATGGTTGGTCTCATCTCCCAGGTCTTTTAGGTAGAATTTGGCGACTTCGTTGGTGCGGCGATCACGGTATTGGTAGTCGTGAACCTTCAGGCCCACTGCCAGAAGCTTCTCTGTGACGCCAAGCGCGTCAAGCATGTCCAGGGACGGTGGGTGGAAGGTAGAGGCGCGCAAATCTTGCGGTAGCTCCGTGCCACTTTCCAGTAGCGTTACCGGCACGCCCTGCTGCGCGAGTAGTAGGGCCAAAGTACAGCCGACGGGTCCTGCGCCTGCAATGACCACCGGCGCCACATCGATTGCGGTGGACCTGCTGTCTGAGTTATGAACCGCTTCCATACTTCGCCCTAATAATTGTTGTAATAACTTACGTGCGGCACGCGCCGCGTTGCCCGCGATTTATGCCTTCGTGTAAATACTAAGGCACCAGCAGTCTCCTGATTTAACATTAAGTAGATTGTAGTCAACAGGCGGATAGACCGACGGCGGCCCGGCGCATGCCTTATTTCCAGGTGTGCGGTGGGCAGTGAATTGAGTGGCTATTCGGTTTCGCATAGCAGCCTTCCTGCTCCTTCAATGTTGGGTGTTAGCTCACAGAGCCGCAGAGCACGCCAGAGGGTCGCCGTGTTCGAGCTAATTACCGGCACGCCCAGAGATTCCTCCAACTGCGGCAGGATGGGAAGGGTCGGCATATCGGTACAGGACAGGAGTAGCGCATCTGCGGGGGCCGCGTGGAAGGTGTCGACTGCCAAGGTCTCTACCTCGGCCGTAGCAAGCCCTGCGATCTGTGTAAATTCGTGGGTTCCACCGGAACCTATACCGAGACCAGTGATAATCGTGACGTCGAAGCCGCAGCCCATGAGAATGCGTTTCCATTGCTCATTCATCGCATCGTAGTAGGGTGTAGCGACGGCCACGCGCTTTACGCCCAGGTGCGCCAGGGCGGCCACAATCGCCGCGACGGCGCTGGTACAGGGAATCCCCGCCAGCGCTGTCATAGCTTGCGGCAGGCTTTCAACGGGCGTCACCATAGACCCCCCGGTGCAATTGTAAGCAATCGTAGCGACGCCCGCGGGCCTAAGCTGCTCCATGGCGTCGCGCAGGACGGCGGGAATCATGTCCCCATCCTCCTGTGCACCGTGCAATGACATGCGCGCCGTGTGAAAGCTGATGTCTTTGCTGCACATCTGACTCCACTCGGCTTCATTTACTGTATTGGTCGTTGGAACAATCAAGCCGAGGCGGGCTCGCGCTCCGTATGTTCGTCCGGGCGCTGGGGGGTGGGCGTGTTCAGGCATAGGGATTCATGTCTTGATGCATTGTTTTTGAGAAGCTGAAATCCTACCCGCGCGGAGCAGCCAGAACAGGATTGACTTGCACCTTAGCCGCCTGTCGGTCAGCTACGGCGCATCCAGGTCCAGATAAAACATCCAAGACTAGTCGCCAATCGGAGATTCCTGCGCTTACTGTGCGCGGTCTTCGCAGAACTGATGTTAGCCTTTGGGAAACACCAAGCTGGAGCTGTACACCATGACTATCGAGACCACCCCGGGGGCGCTTAGCGCCGCAGTGAAAGACTTTCTCTCCACTCAATCGCGGCCGATGCTGATCGGAGATGCCTGGGTCTCGGCGGTGAGCGGTGCTGTTATACCGTCCTACGATCCAGCGAGCGGCGAAGTGCTGGCACATATTCCCGCCGGAGACGCAGCCGATGTTGACCTGGCCGTGGCGGCGGCGCGCTTGGCGCTGCGAGACGGACGCTGGTCGGGCCTGACGCCTTCGGAAAGGGCCAGGGTGCTATGGCGCATCGGTGACCTGATTGAGGCGAACATCGATGAACTTGCTGAGTTGGAGACCCTCGATCAGGGCAAGCCGTTATACGTGGGCCGCTGGGCGGAAATTCCCGGTGCCGTAGAGCAGTTCCGCTACTTCGCGTCGCAGGCGACGAAAATCGAGGGAAGCACCATTCCCAGCTCCATCAATTATCAGCCCGAGGGAAAGCGGGTATTTGCCTACACGGAAAAAAAGCCGGTGGGCGTGGTGGGGGCAATCGTCCCATGGAATTCGCCACTGGTTCTGGCCGTGATGAATATTGCCCCAGCGCTGGCTGCGGGTTGCTCGGTGGTTCTCAAGCCCGCTGAGAATACTTCCTTAACGGCCCTTCGGCTCGGTGAGTTGATTCAGGAAGCCGGCGTGCCGCCGGGCGTATTCAATATTGTTACCGGTTACGGAGCCGCGGCAGGAGCGGCTTTGGCTGCGCACCCGGACGTCGACAAAATTAGCTTCACTGGCTCCACTGTTACGGGCCGAGCAATTATCGACGCAGCTAAGGGCAATCTGAAGAAAGTTTCCCTGGAGCTGGGGGGGAAGTCTCCGGTAGTGATCTGCGAGGATGCAGACCTGGACGCGGCGATTGCCGGTGCGGCGAACGCGATATTCTTCAACGCGGGCCAGGTGTGCGTCGCCGGGTCGCGGCTCTACGTGCAGCGAAGGATCTTCGATAAGGTCGTTGCTGGAATCGCCGACATTGCGCGGGATATCACGCTGGGGCACGGGCTCAACGAGGGCACCCAAATGGGCCCGCTGGTTAGCAATGTGCAAGCTGATCGGGTTTTGGGCTTTATTAGCCGCGCCCGCGAGGCGGGGGCTACGGTGGTAGTCGGTGGCGAACGTCCCGACCCGCATGGCGCCTTTATTCAGCCCACGGTGATTACCGATGTCACGGGGGATATGGAGATCGTACGCGAGGAAGTATTCGGTCCGGTCATCGTCTGCGCACCCTTTGATGACATAGCCGAGGTCGTTGAGCTTGCCAACGCAAGCAACTACGGCCTGGCGGCTAGTGTGTGGACTGAAAGCCTTTCCCTGGCCCATCGCCTGGCTAGTGACATTGAAGCTGGAACTGTGTGGATCAATTGCCATTCCATGTACGACGCCAGTCTGCCTATAGGCGGGGTGAAACAGTCGGGCTGGAGTCGCCTCAGTGGCCAGCAGGCCGTCGATAACTTCCTCAGCACCAAGACCGTCTGTGCGGTGCTGTGAGCCGCGTTAACAGCCTGTTTTATTACTACTGACTTGCCCCAGGGGCAACAGGAGAACCGCAATGCCATCCGACGTATTGTCCAGCCGCGCGAAATTCGGGGTTATGGGTCCATCCACCAACACCATAGTGCAGCCAGAATTTGATGATATGCGTCCCTGGGGCGTAACCAATCATTACAGCCGCATTCTTAACTCGAACGCGGCAGCGATATCCAATGAGACCTTTCTTGCCGGCACCATGGAGATCTGGGGCCTGACCCTGGATGCTGTGCGCTGGGTAATGAACGCCGATCCCGACTATCTGATCATGGGTATGTCGGCAGTGACTTTCAATGATGGTGTGGAAGGAGCAGATCGCTTTGCCGCAAGCGTCAAGGAAGCGTCGGGCGGGCTCAACGTGAGTATCGGCTCGCACTCCACACGCGACGCACTTAATGCCTACGGCGGCATCAAAAGGATCGCCGTGATTTCACCTTATTACCCGGCGATGAATGACATCCTGCGTACTTATTACGCGGAGTGCGGCTTCGAGGTCGTTCGCGATATCGCACTGGAATGCGAAAACTGGCTGGCCATTGCCAAGGTAACTGGGCCCCGGCTGATTGAAGAACTGAAAAAGCTCGATGGCGATGACATCGATGCGATTGTGCAGGTGGGAACGAACCTGTGCATGGCAGAGCTGGCGGGGGAGGCTGAGCGTTGGCTTGGAAAACCGGTGATTGCCATCAACACCGCGACCTACTGGCATGCGCTGCGCGCTAACGGCATCGATGACAAGGTGCCGGGATTTGGTCGTCTGATGATGGATTTCTGACGTAGCGCGATTGACCGGGAGCAGGCTGCGCGAGGCGCAGCCGGTACTTGGTTACTTGCTCCCCAGCGCTTTCAGGCTCTCTATGCTTCTTTCTGCGGGGGCGAGCCCTACGATACGTTTAAGGTAACGCTCTCTTTCGCGGTCAAGCTCAAGTGAGAGTGCTTCATCGGGATGCGCTGCGTCTACTTCCCCAGCTGACAGCAAGCCCTTCTGCGCCAGCAAGTTTTCCAGCACCGCCAGGCGATCCTTGAGGATCCAAAGCTCTGTGATGAGCTGCGTGTTCTGCCGGCCGAGGGCATCAACGTCTTCAGTCGTGAGATAGGTTTTGGGTTCTCGATTGATTTTCATGACTTAGTGCTCCGGCTTGTTGGCACGCGTTACCCAGGGGTAGCTACCGTCCCCCAGGGCATAGTCCTGGGCGTTCTCGTAGCCGATAGAGCTGAGTATCTCGGGCAGGTTGCGGCGGGTAGAGGCGCCAAACCAGGGTTCCTCCCGGTTATCCGTTTCCCAATCAGATATCACCGCAGCATAAGGCGTGAGGGCCCGCAGGGGCGGCGGGTCCGAGATAATGATGTCTGCTCCAGGTGCCATAATGCGCAACATCTCTTTCAAAATGTCTGCACAAACATCATCCGGGGTTTCGTGAAACAGCGCATAGCAAACCACCGCGTCATAGTGCTTGTCGGGCTCCGATGTCTGTCGGCAGTCTTCTTGTTTAAGGTGCACGCCCAGTCCCTTCTTCTTGTCCATCTCGTGCCCGCCCCGCTGCATTGCCCCAGAGAGATCGGCGCCAACCAGCTCTGCGTCGGGGAACTTTCGCCGCAACATGCCAAGGGTGGGGGTGCCGCCGCTGCCCGCCTCATAGATGCGTCCGTAGGTGGCTTTGGGCAATTGATCGAGCACGCCGGTGCGTTGGCCGTAGATGTCAGCATCAACTTCAACGGCCGCGTAGCCGCCGTGGCGGAATATATAGGGCACTACGCCAGACATAAACATCAGCATGGCCAGGTCATAGCCGTCCCAGCCGCCGGGCATCAGGTGCCACTCGACACCCTCATAGTAGTCCGGCATTTGCAGATCTGGATTCAGGGTCAGCTTTCCCGTTTTCTCGGTGGCGGGCGTGGGCTGGAGCATCTCCTGCGCCGCGTCCCTTCTCGCTTCAGCGGCCGGTATGCCGCGATCATATACGGCCTCGGCAACGATGCGCTGGTACAGGCGGTTAAAGCGGTGCGCCTGGATCGAATTGGCATGTTCGATGGCCCGCTCCAGGGTCGCCTCCATCTCTTCAGAGGGCCGGTCTCCGATGATTTTTTCGGGGAAGCCATTGGCATCATAAAACGCGTGCTTGGCGCGCTCCGCGAGCACGGTCGACGAATAGCGCTGAAGGCTGCCCATAAGCTGCAGCCCAGCGCGTCCAGATTGTGCTAAGGGGATCATGTGTTGTCTCCGTGATTTTCGTCTGCGTCAGCCCCGGGGAGGGGACTGGCGTTATTCTTCCTTAATGTTCGCTTGCGAGCTCGTGGACGGTCGCGGTCTGCAGTTTTTCTTCAGAGAGATCGTAAAACCAGATTCCAGCCGCCATTATCAGGCTGCAGGCAGCGGGCAGAACCGCCATACCCAGCATGATCGCGTCGCGGGCTGACTCCGGCTGGGGCGCACCGCGTGGCAGGCTCTGGTCGAAGCCAAAGACACCGAGCAGGATACCCACCAGCAGTGGTCCGGCTGCGTGCGTGGACTTCTCTATAAAGCTGAACACGGCAGAGAATACGCCCTCTCGATTGATGCCGCTGAGCCTGCGATCGTAGTCTATGGTGTCTACTACCATCGATTGGCTACACACAAGAACGCCGCAGCCGCAGGCACCCATCAGGGCCGCGCGTAGCATGAACAGCCAGATAGGTTCTGTAGGCGTCGCCAAAAGCCAGCTCAGGTAGATAAGACTTTGCAAAGCTGTGGCAATGAGGAAGGTCTTGCGCTTACCGATTGCCCGGGTGATCGGCAGCCAGACTTTGATGCTGCCAACGGAGCCAGCTGATACGGCGAGACCGAATGGTAGCAGCAGGCCTTCATCTTTTTGCAGAACCCCTACAAAAAAGAACAAGCTGACAGCGCTGCTCGTGGCCAACTGCAGAAACTGCACCGCTTTAACGCTTCCCAAAATCAGGAAGGGCTTGTTAACCAGAAATAACCGCAGCTGATTTGCTGTCGGAATGCTGGATCGTTTGTACTGCGTGTAGGCCGATTTACCCGTACCCAGCACAGAGCTCATCATGGACATGAACACCACCAGAGCGAGAAAGCAACCGGCGCGGAAATAGGCGTCGGGACCGCCGCCGTAGTACTTCAGGATCTGGCCGGCTACCGCAGCCCCCATAAAGCTGCCACCGACCAGGAAAAACGCCCGGTAGGACATGAGAGTCGAGCGCTCGTGATAATCGCTACACATCTCGGCGGGCATAGCGAGGTAGGGCACATTAAAGGCGGTGAGTGCCAGAGCGTAGAAGATCAGGGAGAGTTCCACATAAGCGGGTGTGGATAGCATTCCCGGATTTGACGGAATTGAAAAGATGAGGATGATGGACGCTGCGCAGGCGAAGCTCGCAAAAAACATGTAGGGCCGCCGCCGCCCCCAGCGGGTGTTGCTGCGGTCGCTGATCCAGCCCATCAGCGGGTCGCTGATCATGTCGACGATCTTGGAGGCGAAAATCAGGCCCCCGGCAAGCGCAGGGCTGAGCTTGACCACGCTTACCAAAAAATACAGGTAGATGCTGGAGACCGCGCTGATCATGGTAATTGAACCAAGGGAGCCCATGCCCCAGGCTAGATACTCCGGCCGGAAGGCGCGCGCCTTATTCGTTTCTGGGGTGCTCACAGAGTCTACCTGTAGAGGGATTGCATGATGGCCGATAGTAATAGCACTTCCATTTAGCCATTAAAACCTTGTCGCTGTGTCTATCCGAGCCGTGGAGATTTTGCAGGCTGTTTCTTGCTTAAAACCCCGGGTGGCACACAATCGATCACTTTTATGGGGAGCTAAAGTCTCATGGACGCAGTTATCGAGCGGGGCTTCCTGCGCCTCGATGAGGGTCTCGTACACTATCGCGAGCGATCCGGGGACACAGACTCCACGCTTCCGCCGCTGTTGCTGCTGCACGCCTCCCCGAGCTCCAGCATCACCATGGAGCCGATTATGGCTGCCTATGCTCCTGGCCGCAGACTGATTGCGCCGGATACTCCGGGCAATGGTGATTCCGTACGACCGGCGCCCGGGCAGCCCGGTATGGAAGACTACGCGGATATGCTCGATCGCTTTTGCGATAGGCTGGATTTGGGTGCCGTGGACATTTTCGGCTCGCATACCGGAGCGCATATCGGTGTAGAACTCGCCGCGCGCCGGCCCGAGCGGGTTCGCAGCTTAAGTGTTGATGGCATTCTTGTTCTCGATGATGCAGAGCGTGCGGACTACCTCGCCAATTATGCGCCCGCGCAGCAAGTTGACGAGGCGGGCGCGCAGTTTCATTGGGCATGGCAATATATCCGCGATCAGATGATATTTTTTCCCCATTTTAAGAAAGACCTCACACATTTGCGTGCCGGCGGTATCTTCGACCCCGTCTTCTTACACAATTTGACCATGGATGTCCTCGGTTCCCTGGACACCTACCATTTGGCCTACGAGGCGGTGTTTCGTCACGATATCGCCCAGCGTCTCGCGGAGGTGTCCTGTCCGATGCGGTGGTGGGACACGAATCAGGGCTATCTCGATGCAGGCATGCGGCTGATGCAGGAACAGAGCGCGGCCGCGAGCGTGGTAGAGGTCGCCCATGACCCCGCGGCGTTTGCCGCGCAGATTGATATATTCAGCGCCCAGGTGTACTGAGATGCGCTGCGTACAAGGTGCTTTTTACGGTTTGTGTCCAAGGTGAAAAATATGTCGGTAGCAGCACTTCCTAGTTTGATTGATGAGC
>JBLIIW010000103.1:0-13681 GCA_047635315.1 Halieaceae bacterium
TTTTTCCCAGCTCAATCGAAGTGCCAGCACCTCCGGTGACTCGCCAGAGCCCGGAGTCTCATCGACATCCGGGGTCTCGCAACGGAAGGCGATGCCCAGGCGCTCGAGCAGGGCTCGGCGGTAGGGCGAACTGGAGGCGAGGATGAGGTCACAGCTCACTGGCAGTATTCCTGATGGTTGATGCAATTAAAGCCACTGTATTGTAAAGATTTTTTTGACAAGTACCGAGTGCCTGACTATAGTCCCGCGCCATGTCGGATGGCCTACTACCGCAGCGCGTCAATATCCGTAAGGCGGTGGCTCGTGCTGCTCGCTACACGGGCGGTATTGGCGTGGAGCAATTGCGTCAGTTTGGGGCGGTTTTCGAGGCCGATAAACCGAATATCACTGTAGTGGTGGAATTCGGGGAGGACGAAGCGCAGCGTCAGTATGCGCAGGTAACCCTGACTGCAGACGTGGTGCTTGAGTGCCAGCGGTGCCTGAAGCCCATTCAGCGACGATTGCAGGGCGATAGTCGCCTGGCCATTGTGCGCGATGATGAGGAAGCTTGTCAGTTGCCGGAGGGCTATGAGCCCTGTGTGGCGGTGGATGAGGTCGACCTTTGGGAGGTTGCCGCAGAGGAACTCGCGCTGGTGCTACCGGTCGTGGCTTACCACCCACAAGGTGAATGTAGCCCGCCCGCAGGTTATAAAGAGAAAGAAATTGAGGATCCGGTCGCCGCCAGCGGCGCTGGGCCTTTCAGCATTTTGTCGGCATTACTGAAAGATGACACCGGCAAATAGGAGAGATCGAAAATGGCAGTTCAGAAGAGCAAAAAAACCCGTTCGCGTCGCGGCATGCGCCGTTCGCACGATTCGCTTACCGGTCCTACGCTCAGCATAGACCAAACCTCCGGTGAGACGCATCGTCGTCATCATATGACCGCAGATGGTTTTTATCGCGGCAAGAAGGTTCTCGATATCGGCGACGACGACTGAATTCAGCTCGGCCGGTGCCTCGTGCACCAACATGTATGATAGGTGCGTCGCCTCAGCTGTGCTGCCCGGGCGAAGTTCGTAGTCGTTCAGGTCGCCGGGTGGGGCTTCTGCTGCGAAGACAGGACGGGAGCTCCGCAGTGCGGCAGAGATGCCCGCTCGCTGCGTGGCACTGGAACTTGATCGAGGCTTAGCGTGCAAGAGCATTTGGGATTTCTTTTTCCGGGGCAGGGCAGCCAGCGAATCGGGATGCTCTCGGAAGCTGCACAGGCGTTTCCTGTCGTTGCCGAGACATTCGGGGAAGCGTCTGAAGCGCTGGGTTATGACCTTTGGGCGCTGACGCAAGCCGGTGATCCCGCTACCCTCAACCTGACCGAATACGCACAGCCAGCGCTGCTGACTGCCTCCGTGTCCCTGTGGCGAGCCTGGCTTGCAGCGGGCGGTCCGCGGCCGGCTGCAATGGCTGGGCACAGCCTAGGGGAACTGTCGGCGCTTTGTTGCGCTGATGTGTTTACGCTCGCCGATGCGGTTCGTCTGGTGCAAGAACGCGGCCGTGCGATGCAGCAGGCAGTGCCTGTCGGCGAAGGCGCTATGGCGGCAGTTATCGGCTTGTCCGCTGAGCAGGTGATTGCCATCTGTGCTGAGGTGTCTGCATCCTTGAATGCCGTGGTGGCGGCGGTCAATTTCAACTCCGAGGCACAGGTCGTTATAGCCGGACAGACGGCCGCCGTTGATTACACGATCGAGCGCCTGATTGGCGCCGGGGCCAAGCGTGCGCTGCCGCTGCCGGTCAGCGCGCCTTTCCATACTTCACTTATGGCCCCGGCCGGTGAGCGAATGGCTGTTGTGCTCCAGGCGATTAGCCTTAAGGCGCCGACTATCCCCGTGATCCATAACGTGCATGCGCGCAGCGAGAGCGATCCTGAGCGGATTCGTGAATTACTCGTGAGCCAGATTTCGGCTCCGGTACGCTGGACGGACTGCATGGGCAAGCTGATGGGTACCGGGTGTCGACAGTTGGTTGAATGTGGTGCCGGCAAAGTGCTCGGTGGCCTGGCCCGACGCATCGATAAGTCGCTGTCTTGTGCCTTCATCGAACAGCCCGACGATCTTCATGCTGCGGTGCAGAAACTAAGCGCCGGAGACGGAAACTAAAGCCATGAGTGTAGCTAAGGAAGAACAACGTGTGGCACTGGTGACCGGTGCGAGCAGGGGCATCGGTCGCGCTATTGCACAAGCGCTGGCGGAGGCCGGGCATAGGGTGGTGGGGACGGCGACGACCGATGCTGGCGCCGCGGCAATCAGCGAGCGCCTGAGCAGTCTGGGCGGCTCTGGACATGCACTGAATGTCACCGATACCGACAGCGTAGCAAGCACGCTCAAGGAAATTACGGAAACTCACGGGGCACCGCTTATTCTGGTGAACAACGCCGGCATCACGCGGGACAATATCCTGTTGCGCATGAAAGAAGATGAATGGCATGACGTGGTCGACACCAACCTCAATGCCTTGTACCGGGTGTCCAAAGCTGCGCTCCGAGGTATGACCAAGGCGCGTTGGGGGCGCATCGTAAACATCACCTCGGTGGTTGGTGCCATGGGGAATGCCGGTCAGAGCAACTACGCCGCGACAAAGGCCGGGGCGGCGGGGTTCACCCGTGCTCTGGCGCGTGAGCTCGGCGTGCGCAATATTACGGTCAATTGCGTGGCTCCCGGCTTTATTGATACAGACATGACCCGAGAGCTTAGCGATGAGCAGCGCGCAACGATGCTCGCGCAGATTCCGCTGGGCCGTCTGGGGCAGGCCGATGAGATAGCTTCTCTGGTCGCATTCTTGTGCAGTGACAAGTCCGCGTACATCACAGGCGAAACGATGCATGTGAACGGCGGGATGTACATGGCCTGACGGCCTGAAAACAGCTTTGGCTAGAGGTATGCCGAGCATAAAAAAACCGTTAGACTCCGCTAATTAGTGGGGTATGAATTTCCTTCAGCAGGAGTAATCAAGGATCATGAGCAGCATTGAAGAGCGTGTAAAAAAAATTGTCGCTGAGCAGCTTGGCGTCAAAGAAGAAGAAGTGCAGACCGAGGCGTCGTTTGTAGAAGACCTCGGGGCGGACTCGCTCGATACTGTCGAGTTGGTAATGGCGCTTGAAGAAGAGTTCGAAACGGAGATTCCAGATGAGGAGGCCGAGAAGATCACTACGGTGAAGCTCGCCATTAACTATATTAACGAGAATCTGGGCTGAGAATAAGCAATGCGCTGAGCAGCGCTTCTGCAAGTGCATTAGGAGAAGAGCCGTGACTACGCAAAGGTAGCGCGGCTTTTCTTTTGTGGGCGTGCACACCCACAGGGACCATTGGAGGTTATGCAGTGAAGGGCAGGAGAGTCGTTGTAACCGGGCTCGGGCTGGTCACGCCAGTAGGGCACGACGTAGTGCAGACTTGGGAAGCGATTCTCGCCGGGCGCAGTGGCGTGGCGCCCATCGAGAGCTTTGACGTCGAAGCTTATAGCACCCGTTTTAGCGCGAGCGTACGCAATTTGGATATCGATCGGTATCTGGCGCCCAAGGACTCGCGCAAGATGGATACCTTCGTGCAGTACGGTATGGCGGCAGGCATCCAGGCCATTGAAGACGCGGGCCTTGAGATCAGCGAAGCCAACGCGCACCGGGTCGGCTGCGCCATTGGCTCGGGTATCGGGGGCATTGGCCAGATCGAGAAAAATTCGGAGATCGTAAACAGCAGCGGTCCGCGGCGTATTTCTCCTTTCTTTGTTCCCGGATCTATCATCAACATGATTTCGGGAAACCTCTCCGTACGCTACGGGATGCGTGGTCCAAATATCGCCGTCGCCACGGCGTGTACGACGGGCACACACAATATTGGCCTCGCGGCTCGCATGATTGCCCAAGGTGATGCGGATGCCATGCTCGCCGGCGGTGCAGAGATGGCGACCACAAAGGTCGGCCTCGGCGGATTCGCCGCGGCGCGTGCGCTCTCAACCCGCAACGACGACCCTGAAGCGGCCTCCCGCCCCTGGGATACAGAACGCGACGGTTTTGTACTCGGGGACGGCGCCGGTGTTATTTTCCTTGAAGAATATGAAGCTGCGCGTGCCCGTGGTGCCAACATTTATGCGGAGCTCTGCGGTTTTGGCATGAGCGGTGACGCCTACCACATGACGCTACCACCCGAGGACGGTCGCGGTGCGGCGGATGCCATGCGAAATGCTATCGCGGATGCGGCTATTCCTGCGGAGGCCATCGAGTACGTGAACGCACATGGCACCTCCACACTGGCTGGCGATGTGGCGGAGAGTCGGGCTATAGAAACCGTGTTCGGAGCGGCTGCGACTAAAGTTGCGGTCAGTTCGACGAAATCGATGATCGGTCATTTGCTGGGCGCAGCGGGCGCCGTGGAAGCTGTGTTCGCTATATTATCGGTGCGCGATCAGGTGGCGCCTCCTACGATTAATCTGCACAACCCCGCTGAGGGCTGCGTACTGGATTACATTCCCCACACGGCGCGTGACATGCCAATTCGCTATGCGCTGTCCAACTCCTTCGGTTTCGGTGGCACTAACGGCTCACTGATTTTTGGTGCGGTCTGACCGCAACGGCCGATGTGCCCGAGGCAGATGCAATAAGTTTGCCTGGGGCGGCGACGGAGATGAGCGTTCCCGGTGATGACCGGGCTTTTCTCTACGGCGATGGTCTCTTTGAAACCCTGCTGTGCATCCGTGGGCAGCTGCTGTGGCCCGAACTGCATGTTGATCGTTTGCTCGAGGGTGGCGCTCGACTGGGGATCGCTATAGAGCGTAGCGCTGCCGAATTCCGTCTCGCCCAGGCCGCTCAAGGGCTGCGCGATAAAGGCGCCACGGTGCTGCGGCTTACGGTGAGCCGCGGGGGCGGTACGCGCGGGTATGCACCCGCGCCCGACTCGCTCCCGAACTGGTACTTCTCGGCGACAGTGCTGGAGGAAGATCCACTCAGTCATGCGCCGGCCCTATGCGTCTCTGTGGCATCGATAAGTATGGCTGAGCAGCCCGCCCTGGCCGGTATAAAACACTGCAATCGCCTGGAGCAAGTGCTCGCTGCCAGAGAGGCGGTTGAGCGAGGAGTTGACGATGTCATTCTGCTTACCGAGGCGGGGTTCGCGCAGTGCAGCAGCAACGCAAACCTCTTTGCCCTGCAAGGTGACAGGCTCATCACGCCGCCCTGTAATCGCTGCGGTATCCGTGGCACCCGCCGTCGCTTGCTATTGGAAAAGCTGGGTCCTGATCTGGGTTTACAGGTAGAGGAGAAGAGATTGCGGGTGGCGGACCTGCTGGCCAGCGATGCGCTGTTTTTGAGCAACAGCGTACGCGGTGTACGGTCCCTGAGCCGGCTGGATGCGCATGAATTCGTGGGCTCGCCCTGGTTTCCGAAATTGCAGCACGCCTATGTGCAAGCGGCCCTGGCATGTATCGGTTCCTGATTGCCGTTTTACTGGTGCTGGGCTTCGGGGCCGGAGCCGCTAGCTGGTGGCTGCACAACTGGTGGCGAGCGCCACTGGTCGTGCCCAACGCGGGATTCGTTCTACAGGTGCATAGCGGTGATACGCTTGGGAGGCTTGCGGCGCGTCTGGCGGCCGACGAGGTTATTCGCTACCCGCGCATCTATAGCCGTATAGGCAAGTTTCTCAAGCTGGACTCGCGCATACGCGCTGGTGAGTACCGGGTCGAGCAGGGGACGTCGCCCGCGGGTCTTCTGGCGCTGTTACAGAGCAGTAAAACTATCGCCTACGATGTCACTCTGCCTGAAGGTATTACCCTGAACGAGGCCCTGCAAATTCTGCACGGTGCTGAGGGACTGGTGCAACTGATGCATGACGGTGAGGATGCGCGCCTGCTCGAGCTGGTGGCTCCAGCACCGGTGGCTGAGGGCTACTTTCTTCCGGAAACCTATCGCTATGAGCGCGGCGACTCTGATTTTTCTATACTGATCCGAGCCCACGCGCTCATGCGCAAAGCGCTCTCGGAAGCCTGGGCCGGGCGCGAGCCGGGAGATTTGCCTTACAGCGCTCCCTACGACGCCTTGATCATGGCGTCTATTATTGAAAAAGAAACGGGTCTGGCTAGCGAGCGGGGAACTATTGGGGGTGTTTTTCTGCGCCGACTGCAGCGACGTATGCGACTGCAAACCGATCCCACGGTAATCTATGGGCTTGGCGCTGACTTCGACGGTAATCTGCGCCGCCAACATCTTCGGGATGAGAGTAATCTCTACAACAGCTACCGGCACCATGGCCTGCCGCCCGGGCCGATAGCCCTACCCGGGCGCGACGCCTTGCATGCGGCGGTGCGACCGGAGGAGGGGGATGCCTTGTACTTTGTCGCTCGTGGGGATGGCAGCCACCAGTTCAGTTCTACGCTCAAGGAGCATGAAGAAGCCGTGAATCACTATCAGCTGACCCGTCGCGAGGCGTACCGCTCGGCACCGCAGGAGCAAAACCGTGAGTGAGCGGGGATTCTTCCTGACCATCGAGGGTATCGAGGGCATGGGCAAAACCACTGCCATGGACTATCTCGAGCGCGAACTGCTGTCAGCGGGCGTGCATACCCTGCGCACGCGTGAACCCGGGGGCACGGCGCTGGGCGAGCGACTGCGCGATATCCTCCTGGCGCCCACTGACGCCGCGATTAACCCGATGGCCGAGCTGCTAATGATGTTTGCGGCCCGGGCCGAGCATCTGGCAACGGTTATAGCCCCGGCGCTGTCCTCCGGGCAATGGGTCCTCTGCGATCGCTTCACTGATGCGTCGTTTGCCTATCAGGGAGCGGGGCGCGGCCTTGGGGAAGAAGCAGTTGCTACCCTCGAATCACTGGTTCAGGGGGATTTGCGCCCGGATATCACTCTGCTGTTGGATGCGCCCGTTGCCGTGGGACTGGAGCGGGCGCGGGGACGCGGTGCACTGGACCGCTTTGAGCAGGAAGATCTCGCCTTCTTTGAACGGGTGCGTCGGGGATACCTGCAGCGCGCTTTGGCGGGTAGCGGTCGCTACCATGTGGTCGATGCGTCTCGCGAGCTAGCTGAGGTACAGCAGGCGTTGAAGGCTTTTGCCAGTAGCGTTCTCGCCTGCCCTCCGACCCTGGAAGCCTGATGCCTCAGCCGCTAGCCCCAACTCAATCCAGGACACGCTGCCATCCCTGGCAGCTCTCTGACTGGGCGGGAATCGAAAAAGTGCAGCGCGCAGCGCGATTGCCTCATGCACTCCTCATCGAAGGTGACCCCGGTACCGGACGCAATGATTTTGCCCTGGCACTGGCGCGGCAATTACTTTGCCAGGAACCGGGCGACGGGGGGAATTGCGGGCACTGCAAAGCGTGTCGCCTGAGTGCGAGCGGTGCCCATGCAGACTTCCTGCGTGTGGCGCCGGAAGCCGAAGGCAAGGCGATTGGCGTGGACGCCATTCGCGGCGCACTGCGCTTTGCTACGGGCACCAGTACCCTGGGGCCGCGTAAAGTCATGTTGCTATCACCGGCGGAGTCGCTCACCAACAGCGCTTTCAATGCGTTCCTCAAATGCCTCGAAGAGCCCACCCCGAACAGCTATATCTTGCTAGTGTCTTCCCTGGGTCACAAATTGCCAGCCACCATCCGCTCCCGCTGCCAGCGGCTGTTGCTCGCGGGTCCTTCAGAGCAAGAGGCCAGCCGCTGGCTGGACGAGCAATTGGATGTCGCGGGCGCAGAGCTGGCCAGCGGGGATCGCGTTGCGTTACTGGCGCTCAGCGGCCAGCGGCCACTGCAGGCCTTGCGTCTTGTGTCCAGCGGCGATGCGCCGAAGCTTCTCGCTCTGAATGCCTTGCTGAGGCCCGGTATCGCAGCCGGCCTGCACGGCTTTGCCGGCGCAGAGGGCGTCCCCATCGAGACGCTGCTGGCCATGCTTGAACGCAACCTGCACGATTGGTTGGCTCAGCAGTCGGCGCAGCAGCTGCGGCGCTCCGCAGGCCGTGAGGCATTTGCCGTGCTTGATCTGATCGACAGACTCCGGGCCGCGCAGCGCGCGGGGAGCAATCCGAATCCGGAGCTGTTACGTTTTCAGTTACTACATGCTTGGCGGTCGCTCTGGGAGCGCGCGGGCGACGATGATAGACTGCTCACACTCACATCAACAGCATCACATCCATGAGCGAACAGCCGGTCGGCCATCAGGGAATTCTGTCTCTTACGATCAAGGATAAGGCGGTCCTGTACTCTGCCTATATGCCCTTTATCATCAATGGAGGGCTATTTGTTCCCACCAACAAGAGCTACGAGATTGGTGATGAGGTCTTCATGCTCCTGACCCTCATGGATGAGCCAGAGAAAATCCCTATCGCGGGACAGGTAGTCTGGGTAACCCCGCGGGGCGCCCAGGGCAATCGTACTTCGGGCATTGGGGTGCAGTTCTCCGAGCAGGACGCCGCGGCAAACTCAAAAATTGAGGAATATCTGGCGGGGATGTTGAATTCAGACCGACCCACGCACACCATGTGAGGCGACAGGTCGGCTGGTCAAATCAAACAATCTGTATAACGGTTGCGGTTTTTTATTAGCGATGGATATATCGCAGCGCTCGGCGTTCTTCCCAACGCAGCGTTAGAAACGAACAGCCAGCAGCTAAACTCTTAAGAGTTTAGCTCACAAATATGTCCTAAGTTATTGAATATGTTATTTTTAGGCAAAAAAGTGGGCTCCGTGAGGAGCCCAATAAGACCATTAGGAGTGAAACATAAAGGAACAATGTCCTTTATAACGGAGCATTGGGTTTGCTCCGGTGACATACCATTCCTGCGAGGAAATGGTGTCACCCCCATGGTATCTGTAAGCTCGGTGAATTTTCCACACTTTAATGAGCCCTGGTTAGGCCTTTTAGTACTAACCAGACTTGTTTTTAATAATAAGAGGCGCCGATATGGGCGTTGAGTACCCTCTTACGCCGTTTCTGGGCGTCATCGAAGGCTTCTACGGGCAAGCCTGGCCCCAGGCCACGCGGCTGCGCATGGTGAGCTGGCTGTCACAGATTGGTATCGATGCCTATTTGTATGCGCCCAAGTCCAACCCCTACCTGCGCAAACGATGGCAAGAGCCATTGCCGCCGTCTCAGCAAAAATTGCTGCGTGAACTGGTCGCAGGCTGCGAAGCGAGCGGACTGGCGTGTGCGGTCGGACTGTCACCCTTTGCCTTATACCGTGCGTACAATGCCCGTGCGCGACAACAGCTGCGCGACAAAATCCGGCAGCTAGACGACCTGGGCTTCAGTATCCTCGCGTTGCTTTTCGACGATATGCCCGGTGAGCAGCCGGATCTCGCGAAAATTCAGGCGCATATATGTGCGGATGTGGCGGACTGGAGCGCGGCGCGGCGCCTGTTGGTTTGCCCGACGTTCTATAGTGACGATCCGGTTCTCGATCGTGTGTTTGGTGCGCGCCCGGCAAATTACCTGAGCGACCTTGGCGCCGGTCTTGCGGACAATGCGGAGCTGTTCTGGACTGGACCGGAGGTCTGCTCTGCGCGTGTCAGGCCTGAGGATCTACAGCCAGCTATTCGCTCTGCGGGTCGCAGGCTGGCGTTGTGGGACAACTATCCAGTGAATGACAGTCGCAGCCGTTCGGAGCATTTGTATCTCGCGGACCTCGGGGGTCGCTCGGCGAAGCTCGGCGAGTTGCTGAGTAGTCACTGGTGCAATGCAATGAATCAGGCCGCCTTGTCCCTGCCGGCATTGGCGTCGCTGCCGGCACTGTATGGGCGTGAAGCGCCGCTAAAGGCGTCAGCATTGCATGAGGCCGGGGTGAATCAGGCTCTGGTGAGTGCTTGCCTACCTCTTGCGAGGGTCTCGCGTGAGACGCTCGATGAGCGGGAGCGCAACACGCTGCTGAGGGCCGTTGTCCCCGGCTCCCTGGCGGCCAGGGAGCTCGCCGATTGGTTGGCGGGCCGCTACCGATTCGACCCCGCCTGCCTCACTGATTGATGCGGCCATTGCCGCCAGATCTGGCCTGTGGCAAAATCGCGCCCCCTGAAGGTATCTTGCACCTAGTGGTTTTTTTTAAATTAGCTAGTAGATTCAGGTGGTTGCGTGAAAGTGCAAGCGGTGGCGGGGTCGTAATACAGGTCCTGGCTGCAGTGATTTATTTGCGGGAGTGGCGGAATTGGTAGACGCGCTGGATTTAGGTTCCAGTGCCTTAGGGTGTGAGAGTTCGAGTCTCTCCTTCCGCACCAGTCTTATTTTGACCTTCGATGCGCGTTGATGATGCATCGGTAAGGCATCCATAAGGTATCCATGAGATATCTATGTGACAGGTCGATAGTAGTAACCGTGAGTGGCCCTGGGCCAGGCACGCGCGCTGTACGCTGCGGCGCACAGTAACAAACGACAGACACAGAGCACCGGTTGGTTTATGCCGGTCCTAAATGACATTAAGAGCACTAAGGAAAGGAACTGAGCATTATGCAGGTGTCCATCGAAACAACGTCGGGGCTGGAACGCCGTCTGACTGTTGGAGTACCCGCCACGACGGTAGAGAGCCAGGTTGACGAGCGGCTCAAGCAGGCGCTTAAGAACGTGAAGTTACCCGGATTTCGTCCCGGCAAGGTACCCATGAGCGTGATGCGTCAGCGCTTTGGACCCGGGGTGCGTCAGGAAGTACTCGGTGAAGTAATGAGCCGGTCGTTCCAGGAAGCGGTGATGCAGGAAAACCTCAAGCCTGCGGGGCGCCCAACCATAGAGCCGAGAAGCATGGCTCCCGGTAGCGATCTCGAGTACACGGCCACCTTCGAGGTGTTTCCGGATGTAGAGGTTGTCGAACTTAGCGAATTCCCGGTTGAGAAGCCCGCAGCCGAGGTTACGCCGGACGACGTAGAGAACATTATTTCCGTGTTCCGCAAGCAGCGCGGAACCTGGGAGGCTGTGGAGCGCGCGGCTGAAGACGGCGATAAGGTGACGATCGACTTCAGCGGGACGCGCGATGGCGAGCCCTTCGACGGTGGTAGTGCCGAAGGCAGCGAGCTTGAGCTGGGCTCGGGACAAATGGTTCCCGGTTTCGAGGATGGCATTGTCGGAATGGCCGTTGGCGATGAGAAAACGCTGTCCCTGAGTTTCCCGGATGACTATCACGCCGAAGAGCTTAAGGGCGCGGCCGTGGAGTTCGCTATCACGCTGCACAAGATCGAAGCGCTCGAGCTCGCGCCGCTGGACGCCACCCTGTTTGCGGCCTACGGCGTGGAGGAAGAAGACGAAACGGCCTTTCGCAGTGAGGTAGCTCAGAATATGACGCGAGAACTGCGTAATGCGGTCGATTCGCGTGTTAAGCAGCAGGTCATGGATACGCTCTTTGAGACCTACGCTGAACTGGAAATCCCCACCTCGCTGATCGCACAGGAAACCGAAGCTCTGCGTAATCAAATGTTTCAGCAATTTGGCGGTGCGGGTGCCAGCGCGAAGGATCTTGATCTGAAATCGCTGCTCCCGGACGAGATGTTCGCTGAGAACGCCAGCCGCCGGGTCAAACTCGGATTGGTGCTTGCGGAACTGATCACGCATTTTGAACTCAGAACTGATCCAGAGGCGCTGCGCGCGGCTGTTGAGGAGATTGCATCGACCTACCAGGACCCGGAAGAGGTCGTGAACTGGTACTACGCAAACCAGCAGCAGCTTTCTTCCGTAGAATCCAAGATCCTAGAAGATCAGGTGGTGGAGCGTTTGCTCGAGTCAGCGGCGGTGACAGAGATGCCCTGCAACTATCAGGATGCAATTGCCCAGGGGCAGCAGGCGAGCCAAGGCTAAAAGGGCGATGTGCGCCTGAATCAAGCTTGTATTGGGTTCAGGCGACTCGCGTACATCGTTAGCAAATACAGGAACAAGCAGAGGCACCGCGAATAGCGGTGACATTGTGTAATCAGCAGTATCAGGTATTCATCAGGAGAAACCCGTCACATGTCAAAAATGATCGAAGGCTATGCAAGCCCGGTTCACAGCCTTGGGCTGGTCCCTATGGTGGTGGAGCAGACCTCGCGAGGCGAACGGTCTTACGACATCTACTCGCGCTTGCTCAAAGAGCGCGTGGTGTTTGTGGTTGGGACCATAGAAGACCACATGGCAAACCTGATCGTCGCGCAGCTACTGTTCCTCGAGTCGGAGAACCCGGACAAGGACATACACTTGTATATCAACTCGCCCGGTGGCTCTGTCACGGCGGGACTGTCTATCTATGACACCATGCAGTTCGTTAAGCCTGACGTCAGCACGATGTGCGTCGGTCAGGCTGCTTCCATGGGCGCATTTCTGCTCAGTGGCGGCGCCAAGGGTAAGCGTTACTGTCTGCCGAACGCGCGAACCATGATTCACCAGCCAAGCGGGGGCGCCCAGGGCCAGGCCACGGATATCGATATCCAGGCCCGGGAGATCCTGATTATCCGTGAACGCCTGAACCGACTGATGGCGGATCACACGGGGCAGACCCTTGAAGTGATCGAGCGTGATACCGAGCGCGACCGTTTTATGGATGCAGAGCAGAGTAAGGAATACGGCCTGATCGATGAAGTCGTGTCCACCCGCCGAGACGCTGCAGACGCGTGATTGTGTCGCAAAAGTGGATCTCAGGATTTGGCCGGGCTTGCAATAGGGGGCGAAACACATCAACCTAAAAAAGGAAATAGGCGTTATGGGAAGTGGGGTAGGCCAATGAGTAAGGACTCTTCAGGTTCGGACGACGGCGGCAAGCTTCTTTATTGCTCTTTCTGCGGCAAGAGCCAGCATGAAGTGCGCAAGCTTATCGCGGGTCCGTCAGTATTCATCTGCGACGAGTGTGTTGACCTGTGCAACGACATTATCCGCGAGGAAGTGCAGGAGAGTGCCAGCGAGAACGGTGGCGACAAGTTGCCTGTTCCGCGCGAAATCAATGCGATTCTGGACGAGTATGTCATCGGCCAGCAGCGCGCAAAAATGGTCCTGTCTGTCGCCGTTTACAATCATTACAAGCGTCTTAAGCACGGCAGTGCCGGTCGCAGCGATGACGTCGAGTTGAGCAAGAGTAATATTCTTCTCGTCGGTCCGACCGGTTCCGGCAAGACTCTTCTGGCTGAGACCCTAGCACGGCTTCTGGATGTGCCCTTTACTATCGCCGACGCGACCACGCTGACCGAGGCCGGCTACGTGGGAGAGGACGTAGAGAACATAATTCAGAAGCTCCTGCAGAAGTGTGACTACGATGTCGAGAAAGCGCAGGTTGGCATCGTGTACATCGATGAGATCGACAAGATTTCGAGAAAGTCAGACAACCCTTCGATCACCCGCGATGTATCAGGTGAGGGTGTTCAGCAGGCCCTGCTGAAACTCATCGAAGGAACTGTCGCCTCTGTTCCGCCGCAGGGCGGGCGCAAGCACCCACAGCAGGAATTCCTGCAGGTTGATACGTCCAACATCCTGTTTATTTGCGGTGGCGCTTTTGCCGGTCTCGACAAGGTTATTCGCGATCGTTCGGAAAAAGGCGGCATTGGCTTCGGCGCAGAAGTGCATAGCAAGGACGAGAAGCGCAACATGGGCGAGGTGCTTTCTGACCTCGAGCCCGAAGATCTCGTGCGATACGGCCTAATTCCCGAATTTGTGGGCAGATTGCCGGTAATCGCGACGCTTGAAGAGCTGGATGTGACGGCGCTGGTACAGATTCTTACGGAACCGCGTAACGCG
>JBLIIW010000104.1:0-13437 GCA_047635315.1 Halieaceae bacterium
CGGCCTCTGCTCCGTGCTGCTCGCGCTATGTGGGGGTGATTTCCCGCGGGGATAGCTTATCCCAGAGCATTTTCGTACCTCTGGCGCGTTTTACAGAACGCCTGCGCGGGTATATGCGCACAGGTTCCTGAGGGGCCAGCCAGACTGACCGCGCTGTCTGCCTGCATCTCTACTTCGGCGCCTGATCATCTTTGCTGCTTGCGCTCCGCCTCCCCGCGGAATCTGCCCGCGCAGGCTCGCCCGTGGAACTATCGCCTTCACCATCTGGGTCCTCGCTGTTGCCACCCTCCCCTGCGGTGCCGCGAGACTTACGCATGAGGATCTCTAACTCGTCGATCGCACGATCGATGGTAAAAGCGCCGTTGTCGCGGTGCTCATCGAAAAGATTGATCACCTGATCAGAACGCCGGCCGAGCAGCATGAGCCGTAGATAGAGACTGTCCTCTACCTTCGGCTTGCGTAGAACATCAATCCCAAAGGCAAGCAAACTCAGGGGACTCAGCAGAAAATCACGCAGCGCATCCGCAGTCAGCTTTAACTGGAACACCAGGACGTGGCGCAGGGCCGTACGGGTACTGACCCGGGCCTCCGCCTTACCCTCTTCATCTATGAACATGTAGCAACTACCACCTGCCAGTCAATACCAGTCCCCTACCGGGCCGGAGACGAAATCCTCCTGCCGTATCTCGATAAGCGTCGGCCGCGGCGCTACAGCAGCCTCGCGTAACTGCAGCAGCAAAGCTTCCGGGCTGTCACTGCGTCTTGCAATACAACCCAGGGCACTGGCCGCCGCAAGAAAATCCGGTGCTTCGATAGCCACTCCAACCGGCTCAACACCGCTGGCCAGCATTCCGGAACGTATCTCCCCGTAACCATTGTTGTTCCAGAGCAGCACGATGATTGGCAGCGACTCCTGAACAGCGGCTGCCAGTTCCATAAAAGTAAACTGCGCCGCGCCATCGCCAATAAGAGCCACCACGGGACGATCCGCCGAGACGACTCGCCGCGCACCCATAGCGGCCGGAATAGCGTAACCAAGAGTGCCCGCACCGGTGGCTGAGTGGAAATAGCTCCGCGGCGCGGGCGCCTCATACTGCCACACCGCGTAGTAGGTCGGCAGTGTCGAATCACCCACCAACACCAAATCTGGAAGCGCTTCGCGAAGCACGTCGAACAGGACCTGTAACTGCGGCTGATAATGACGCTCAGCGCGGATCGCGGCTCGGGTTATAGCGGCCCGACCGGCTCCAGCCCCGCTCTCTATGGCGTCGGACCCTGGGGACCGCAGCGCCGGATCCGGCTCTCCCGTCGCCGCCCCAAAAAGAAGTTCGCACAGAGCCGCAAGGCTGTGACGGGCATCCCCGCAGAGAGCCAGATCCGGGCGAATATTGCGACACAACTGGGCCGCATCAATATCAATACGCGCGAGCCAATTCAGCGTGGGAAGCTCTCCCTGAAATAGCATGTCATAGTCGGTTTCTCCAAACTCGGTACCAACCGCGAGTACCGCGTCGCTGTTCACCAGTAGCTCCCGCACGGCTTTAAGACTCGGACTACCGCCCACCGCCAGTACATGGTTTGGCGGCAGTAGACCCTTTCCGTTGACCGTGGTGAGCAGGGGTGCATCGAGCTTTTCCGCGAGCTCCCGGAGCTCGCGCACGGCCCCCACGGCGCCGCCACCCGCCAGCAGGCAGGGTCGCTCCGCGCGCTTGAGTCGCGCGGCAAGCAGTGCCAGCGCATGGGAATTCACCGCCGGAGCCTCTACACGGGGCCAGACCCGTACTGGCAGTGCCGAGGCGTCCGCGGTGATCACATCCAGCGGCAGTTCGATGTGCACAGGACCGGGTCGAGCGCTGGAGAAAACAGCGAAGGCCCGCGCCAGCACTTTGGGGAGTTCCTCCGCGCGCATCAGCGTATGACTGAAACGCGCGCACTGTGCCGCCAGCCCGTGCTGGTCCGGCAATTCGTGAAGACGGCCCTCGCCAAGCCCAAGGTGCTCACGCGCCGCCACAGCAGTAATCACCAACATGGGCACGGAGTCGGCCAGCGCCTGCATCATCGCGGTAACCGCATTACCAAGGCCGGGACCCGAGATCAGAAAACAGGCTGCCGGACGACCACTTGCCCGTGCATAGCCGTCCGCCATAAACGCCGCGCCCTGTTCGTGGCGCGGTGAAATATGGCGAATGCGGCTGGCCGCAAGCCCCCGGTAAAGCTGCACCGTATGATGGCCGGGTATACCAAAAACCGTATCGATGCCATAGGCTTCGAGGTATTCGACCAGACGTTCGCCGCAGCTGATTGGTGGTCCACTGTCCAAACTATTGACTCCCCGCCCTTAGGGAGCGGGGCTTCATGAGATGCCCGTGATTCTCGCCATGAGCAACTGTCTGGACATCGCCAATATGTGTTTCTCCGCGCTCCCGCGCGAGCTCCACCTGGTGCTGGCGCTCGGCAAAACGGGCGCGTTGCTCGTCGCTTTGCCTATCGATGCAATAGGGGCAGCTCACACCCTTCTGGAACGCCGGCGACTGCATTTCCGCCTCGGTGATGGGGTGCCGGCAGGCAAAACATTGGGAGTAACTTCCGCGCTCCAGCTGGTGATTAACAGCCACCCGTTCGTCAAAAACAAAACACTCTCCCTCCCAGCTGCTCTCTTCTTTGGGCACTTCTTCGAGATACTTCAGGATGCCACCCTGCAAGTGGTAAACCGCTTCGAAGCCCTGCTCAAGAAGATAGGAGGATGCCTTCTCACAACGAATGCCTCCGGTGCAGAACATGGCCACCCGGCGATCTCGCTGCGGGTCAAGGTGCTCCGCTGCCCACTGTGGGAACTCCCGAAAACTGCCAAGCTGTGGATCCACGGCTCCTCTGAAGGTGCCAATCGCACACTCGTAATCGTTGCGCGTGTCGATCAGCGTGACATCCGGGTCAGCGAGTAGTTCATCCCACTGCGCCGGAGACATATAATTACCCACCACCCGGTTGGGGTCGACCTGCGGAACGCCCATGGTGACGATTTCCCGCTTGAGCTTAACTTTCATACGCAGGAATGGCTGATCTTCATACAGCGACTCCTTGTGCTCAAAATCTGCCAGCCGGGGATCGCTGCGCAGATAGGCCAGAGCGCTGTCTACGGCTGCGCGCGTTCCGGCAATAGTGCCGTTTATGCCCTCTTCGGCGAGCAGCAAAGTGCCCCGCAAACCCTGCCGCCTACAGTGCTCGAGCAGTGGCTCACGCAGTTTGCGATAGTCCGGGAGCGCCACAAACTTGTACAGCGCCGCCACAACCGTGCTCACGCCTTGCTACCGCCGAGGCAATCGGGAGACACCGGTGCGGGCTGATTGCGCTCGCGCCATTCCCCGGGGTCATACAGATGCATAGCCAATGCATGAATTGGCCCTGCGAGCAGATCCGCAAGTTCCCCGTAGACCTGCTGGTGGCGACTTACGGCGCGCTTGCCACTGAAGGACTCACTCACCATGACCAGACGGAAGTGAGTCTCGGAATTTGCCGGCACGCTGTGCCGGTGACTCTCATTTTCAATTTCCATCAAACTGGGCTGGAACTGCGCATCCAGCCGCGCGCGCAATTGTGTTTCAATGCTCATACAAGCTCCTCCGGCGAAAGCGGGATTATACGCCTGTGCGGCCCGCTCTATCAGCCCCGCATACGTCTTGGGCGGGTTTGGCGCGATTCGAAGCAGGGCCTATACTCCCAGTATGGACCAGCATGACGCAGAGCGTTTTAACATCTACTTCGCAGGCGAGTGCCTTGAAGACAAGGATTCGGCCGCCGTACGCATTGCCATACAAAAGCTGTTCAAGGCGGACGACGCGACCATGGAGCGTCTTTTTTCCGGGACCCGGCAGCTGATTAAGCGCGGCTGCGACAAAGCCACGGCGCTGACCTACCAAAAAGCGATTAGCGCAGCCGGAGCCAAGCCAATCATTACCCGGGCAGCCGCCCCCGCCTCCCAGACCCCGGAATCAGTAGCAGAACCAGGAGTCGTGGCAGGCGCTTCCTCGCCACCTGCGCAGGAACCAACGCAATCCCCTGTAAGTCTGGCGGCACCAGGCAGCGATGTGCTGGCCCCGGGGGAACGCCCGGCGGTGCGACCGGTCTCTGTGGCTACGGATCACCTCAGCCTGGCCGAAACTGGCACCAGGCTCGCTGAAGCAACGCCACCGGCGCCTGCGGTGCCAGCGCCCGACTTTGCCGTGGCCGAGGTGGGCAGCAACCTAGGGCCGCTCAGGCCAGTCGAAAACGGGCCGCTCCCAGACACATCAGCACTTGATCTGGCGCCCGCCGAAAGCGATTTGAGTGAATTCAACCCCCCAACCGCCCCGCCGCCGCAGTTGTCACTGGATCACCTGCAGCTTGCAGAGCCCGGTGCAGACTTGCTCGCTCCGGGAGAGCTACAACGGCACAGTGCAGAGGCACCTGACACCAGCCATCTGCAGTTGGAGAATCCGACCAGCGGCGACGCACAGGCATCGGCGGTAGACCCCGAATCCCCTGACTGGATCACTGGCAGTCGCCGGGACATACACAACACCAAACCCTGAACGGACTCCCACACAGTGACAGCTATTAGCCGACAACAAAGGCCGGGGCTTCCAAGACGCCTCGCCGCCATAATCTACGACACCTTCTTGGTAGTGCCTCTGATCATGGTGAGCGTCGCGATGGCCACCGGCCTGCGGCAAGTGCTGGGCAGCGTGGGCGAAGAACTCTTACCCCCATGGGTAGTGCAGTGCATTGCCATTGCCTGCTGCATCGGTTTCTTCGCTTTTTTCTGGCAGAAAAACGGCCAGACGCTGGGCATGCAGGCATGGCGTATCAAACTGGTCCCGAGCCCCGGCAATGAGCTGAGCTTCGGTCGTATGGTCACGCGCTGCAGCTCTGCCCTGCTCTCCGCCGCCTGCCTGGGCCTGGGTTACCTGTGGTGCCTTTTCGATCGTCAGGGGCGCAGCTGGCACGATCTCCTGTCAGGAACCGAGCTCGTACTCTTGCCCAAAAAGAGTAAAAAACCGAAAAGAACCCGGGAAGCAACCAGTTCTGGCGACAAAGAACCACTATAGCTCTGCCGCGTTCAGGCGCGCCGAATCAGATACAGGCCCGCCAGGGTGCAAATAAGAACCGGCGTCACCGCTGCGTAGAGGGGCGGAAAGCCAAATACCATGCTTGCCGGCCCGAGGAGATCCTGGCTCAGTCGGAACAAAATACCCACCATCACGCCGGCGAAAATCCGGAATCCCAGCGTGCCATCGCGCAGGGGACCAAATACAAATGAGACGGCCACCAGAACCAGGGCCGCAACCGCCGCGGGCTGCATGAGTTTCTTCCAGGTCGCCAGCTCAAAATCCGCAGCATCCTCACCCTGCGTGCGCAGAAAAGCCGCGTAATTTATCAGATCGTCCAGAGCGAGCTGGGATGGCGCCACATTTTCCAGAGTTAGTATCCGCGGCGTTATATTGGTCTCAAAACGCAGCGCGTCTTGGCTGTCGCTCGTGATGCCATCGGCGAAAAAGTTACTGATCAGCACGTGCTGCAGGCTCCAGCCTCCGGAAACGTAGCGTCCACGGTCAGCGAAGAATGCCCGGCGCAACTGCCCGTCACTGGCAAAATCGTACACGGTTACCCCGTAGATACCGTCTCTGGCAGTGACCGCCTGCACGTGGAGAAAGCGTTGTCCGTCGCGCCGCCAGATGCCGTTTTCAGACAACAGCTGTCGATCCGAATAGAGCGCCATGGCCCGACCGCTCTGCGCAAGCTGCTCCGCTTGCGGTGCCACGTACTCCCCGAGCAGGAATCCAAGCCCCGCAACCAGCAAGGCCTGCTGTAGAACAACCCAGGCCAACCGGGAATTCGCAATTCCCGCGGCGCGCATCACCACAAGCTCGCTCGAGGATGCCAACTGACCGAGCCCAATAAGCGAGCCAATCAGGGCGGCAAAAGGAATGTACTCATAGCACCGGCCCGGCAGAGTAAGCGCCACATAGCGTGCGATCGCCGCAAAGCCATAGCTGTCGCTGCGACTACCGGATTCATCGATAAAAGCCGATAGCGCATCGATGCCGACAATAACGAGTAGCACCAGAACGATGGAAAACCACACGGTGCGGGCAATGTAGCGATCGATAATACGCACTTCAGGCGCGCCGCCAGCGATTTAGATGCTGAGGTCCAAACAACAGTAGCAGTGCTAGTAGCAAGAACCCCCCGTGAATAATCCACAGGAACTGAGGCGGCGCCTCCCCCTCGGCGATACGCGTGCGGGTGCTCGCCAGCAGCATGAGATAGGAAAGGTGCAGAAGCAGCGCCGGTGCCAGTTTGATGTAACGTCCGCGGCGGTTATTGGTCTTACTGAGACTCAGAGCCAGCATCGCAACAATCGGCACCATGACGAAAAGAGACAGGCGCCAGTGCAACGCAGCACGGTCTTCCGCGGTCGGCGATTGCAGCAGGAACGCGGTGGACCGCGCATCCACCGGCTGGCTTTTCACTACCGCGGAATCCTCGGGAAGTCGCTCGCCAAAGGCGCTGAACCGAATAACCTGAAAATCGCCTCGACCCGGGCTGCCGATAAAGCGATACCCATCCCCAAGTTCGAGATAGCGGATTCCGGTCTGGGCGTTGCGAACCACGTTGCCCTGCTTCGCGAGCGTGACGCTGGGATGACTATCCGCATCGCCGGCACCCGGGTCGAAGAGAAAAACCTGTCGAAGCTCACCGGCATCGGCATCGACACCGCCCGCATAAGACACGGCGCCATCCCTGCCACGCGGCTGAAAACGTCCCGCACCGAGAAGCTGCAGCCCCTGCAGCGTCTGCGGATCACTGAGCAGCGCCTCCGACCGGGCCGCGCCCTGCGGTGTCACATAGAGACTGAGAGCCGCGACCAGAGCGGCCACCAGCAGAGCCGGGATCATGGTGAAACGAAGTAATTGGCCCGGACCAACACCGCAGGCACTTATCACCACCATCTCGCTCTCCACGTACAAGCGGCCGTAAGCCATAAGAATGCCGATGAACAGTCCGAGGGGCAGAAGAAGCTCGAGGAAACCCGGGAGCCGGTAAAACATAACCGGCAAAAGCACTTCAGCCGCCAGTTTTCCAGACGCGGCTTCCGCCAGATACTTCACAAAGCGACCGGTGATGATGATCGCCAGCAGGACAAAACTGACCGCCAGCGTATGCCCGAGTACATCACCCGCCAGGTAGCGCCCCAGCTTCAAGGTAGTTTCGCTGAGCTCTGGGAGAAAGTATGTAGTTCAGTTTGCATGCGGATCATCTTACACTAGCGGGCTTACCATCAATGGGAACAACAGCATGGCTTCGCTTCGTTTTTTCGCTCGCGAGAACAGCAGCAACACCGTCTCGGCCAGCCAGTGTGTGCTGCTGCCCGTGCCAGCCACCCTGCGCCTCGACACCGCCGCCAGGGCGCTCGACAAGGACAGCGGCGGCCAGATCAAGTCAGTGCTGGCCAGCGGCGACTTCAAAGGCCAGGCCGGCGACACCATGCTCTTGCGCTGCACCGGCAAAGCGCAGCGTATCCTGCTGCTTGGCACGGGTGAGAAACTGGACCGCGCCGCGCTACTGAAGCTGCTGGCAGCGACTGCGCAGGCGCTACTCGCCAGCAAAGCCGTTGATGCGCAGTTCTTCGCCGGCTCGCTGAAAATAGCCACCGGCGACTGGGAATGGTTCTGCAGCACCCTGGCGAAAACCATCGTGAGTCAAAGCTATCGCTATACGCTGACGCTGTCCAAACCCAAGCCGGCTCCCGCCCTCTCACGACTCACTCTACTGACCGGCGACGCCGCCGGAGCGCGCCGGGCAAAACCGGCGCTCGCCCGCGGCGCGTTCACCGGCGAAGGGATCAACCTCGCGCGCGAGCTGGCCAATATGCCAGGCAATCACTGCACGCCGGAATATCTGGCCAAGGAGGGACGCAAGCTTGCCCGGGCCAACGATAAAGTCAGCTGCAAGGTCCTGAACGAGAAAGCCATGGCCGACCTGGGCATGGGGTCGCTGCTATCCGTGACTGCCGGCACAGCGGCGCCCGCACGGCTCATCGTCATTGAATACAAGGGCGGCAAGCGCTCGGAAAAACCCCATGTGCTGGTGGGTAAAGGTATTACCTTCGACAGCGGCGGTATCTCCCTGAAGCCCGGCGGCAAGATGGACGAAATGAAATTCGACATGGGGGGTGCGGCCAGCGTTCTGGGAACCTTACAGGCTGTTGTCGCGATGGATCTCCCCCTCAATGTCGTCGGCATCATCGCCGCGGCGGAAAACATGCCCAGCGGCACGGCCACCAAGCCCGGCGACGTGGTCACTTCCATGGCCGGTATCACCATCGAAGTGCTCAACACCGATGCAGAGGGCCGACTGGTACTGTGCGATGCCCTTACCTATGCGGAGCGCTACAAGCCGCAGAGCGTGATCGACATCGCCACGTTGACCGGCGCCTGTGTGGTCGCGCTGGGTAGTCACGCCTCCGCTTTATATGCCAATAAGGAAGCGCTCGCTGAGCAGCTGCTCAGCGCAGGCGTGGAAAGTCACGACCGCGCCTGGCGCATGCCCCTCTGGGACGACTACCAGAGCCAGCTGGACAGCAACTTTGCCGACGTCGCCAATATCGGCGGGGGCGGTGCGGGCAGCGTGACCGCCGCTTGCTTCCTGTCCCGATTTGCCAAGGCCTATGACTGGGCGCATCTCGATATCGCCGGATCCGCCTGGAATTCCAGCCCTAAAGGCGCCACCGGGCGACCCGTCGGTTTGCTCACACAGTACCTCTGTGACCGGGCGGAATCGCCTTGACGCGAATTGGCTTCTATATTGTCGGCAACAGCGACCTGCAAAGCCGCTGCAGGCTGGCCATGCGCCTCACGGACAAGGCTTTCCAGCGTGGCCACCGTGTTTTCATCAACGCGGAAAGCGAGACACAAGCCCGGCAACTCGATGAGCAGCTCTGGAGTTTTAGACCCGCCAGCTTCCTGCCCCATGGCCTGCTGGACCAGGAACCCGACCAGCCCATCAGCATCGGCTGGGGGCAGGAGCCCGCGGCGCATGATGATCTGCTCATCAACCTGCAAATGAGCGTGCCCAGCTTTATAGGCCGCTTCCAGAGGGTGGCTGAGCTGGTCAACCAGGAGCCGGAACGCCTCGCCGCCCTGCGCAACTCCTGGCGTTATTACCGGGAGCGCGGTTTCGCATTGGAAGAACACCGACTCGCGAGCGTATAATCTCGCGCCCTCTCTAGCCTTCAAGGCCAACCCAGGCACTCATGGAAAAAACATTTCAACCCGCAGCGCTGGAACAGCGCTGGTACCAACAATGGGAACAGCAAGGCTATTTTGCGCCGCAGGGTGGCGATGAGCCTTATTGCATCATGATCCCGCCGCCGAACGTGACTGGCAGCCTGCACATGGGACACGGTTTCCAGGAAACCCTCATTGACGCGCTGGTCCGCTATCACCGAATGGCCGGCTACGACACCCTGTGGCAGGTAGGTACGGACCACGCCGGCATTGCCACACAGATGGTGGTGGAGCGCCAGCTCGCGGCCGAGGGGACTGACCGGCACGAGATAGGTCGCGAGGCCTTCATCGATAAGGTCTGGGAGTGGAAAGAGAACTCCGGCGGCACGATTACCCGTCAGCTGCGTCGCCTTGGCGCGTCCCCGGACTGGTCGCGGGAACGCTTCACCATGGATGAGGGCCTGTCAAAGGCTGTTCAAGAGACCTTTATCCGTCTCTATAGCGAGGGGCTTATCTACCGCGGTCAGCGGCTGGTCAACTGGGATCCGGCGCTGCACACGGCGATATCCGATCTTGAGGTGGTGGCCGAGGAAGAGAACGGCAAGCTGTGGCATTTTCGCTACCCCCTGGCAGATGGGAGTGGCCACCTTACTGTCGCCACTACCCGTCCGGAAACCATGCTCGGAGACAGCGCGGTCGCGGTGCATCCGGACGACGAGCGCTACCGTCATCTTATCGGCCAGGAGATTGAGCTGCCCCTCTGCGATCGTCGCATACCCATCATTGCCGACGACTATGTGGATCCGGAATTCGGCACGGGCTGCGTGAAGATAACCCCTGCCCACGATTTCAATGACTACGAAATTGGTCAGCGCCATGATCTCGCTCTGATCAGCATCCTCGACAGCGACGCAGTCGTGAATGACGCGGCTCCGGAGTTCTATCGGGGGCTTGACCGCTTCGCCGCGCGCGAGCAGGTGGTCGAGGATATGCGTCACCTGGGCCTGCTGGAGGCTATTGAGGATCACCGCCTGAAGGTTCCCCGGGGCGATCGCAGCGGCGTCGTCATCGAACCACTCCTGACCAAACAGTGGTATTTGGACGCCAAAAGCCTGGCCGGGCCCGCCATTCAGGCGGTTGAGAGCGGGCAGATTGAGTTTGTACCGAAACAGTGGGAAAACACCTACTTTGCCTGGATGCGCGACATTCAGGACTGGTGCATCAGCCGTCAGCTGTGGTGGGGACACCGCATTCCCGCATGGTACGACGCCGACGGTAATATCTACGTTGGAGCTGATGAGCAAAGCGTGCGCCGCGCACACGCCTTGGACGAGAGCCTGCCCCTGCATCAGGATGAAGATGTTCTGGACACCTGGTTTTCCTCGGCACTCTGGACATTCACCACCCTTGGTTGGCCCGAAGAGACCCCGGAGCTGGCCCGATTCCATCCGAGCAACGTGCTGGTCACGGGCTTTGACATCATTTTCTTCTGGGTCGCCCGCATGATCATGATGACCTTGCATTTGCGCGGTGAGGTTCCCTTCAAGACCGTGTACGTGCACGGACTGGTGCGGGACGCCGAGGGACAGAAAATGTCCAAGTCTAAAGGCAATGTCCTCGACCCCATCGACCTCATTGATGGTATCGACCTGCCGGGCCTGCTGGAGAAGCGCACCGCAGGATTAATGCAGCCCCAACAGGCCGACCGAATCCGCACGGCGACCCAACGTGAATTCCCTCAGGGCATCAATGCCTATGGCACAGATGCCCTGCGCTTTACCTACTATTCCCTGGCGGCGACCGGGCGCGACATCAAATTCGATATCGGACGTATCGAGGGTTACCGCAACTTTTGCAATAAAATCTGGAACGCCGCCCGCTTTGTGTTGATGAACTGCGAGAATCAGGACTGCGGGCAAGCTGGCGCGCAATCGCCCACCCTGAGCACCGCCGATCGCTGGATCAACACCGCGCTGCAAACCATGCTCGGCGAGATCGACAAAGCGATGGCGAACTACCGCTTTGATTTAGCCTCGCAGCTGCTCTATGAATTCATCTGGAACGAGTACTGCGACTGGTATCTGGAACTCGCCAAAGTCACTCTCCGCGAGACGGATGATCCGGCAATTGCACTGGGCACCCGATTTACCTTGATCCGCGTTCTCGAGAGCAGTCTGCGCGCCCTCCACCCCTTCATGCCATTCATCACCGAAGAAGTCTGGCAGAGCGTTGCCCCCCTGGCTGGGCGCGAAGGACCGACGATCATGCTGCAGCCCTACCCGCGGCAGGAGACGGCTCGCATGGACAGTGCCGCGAGCGCAGACGTAGAATGGCTGAAGGAATTTGCTCTGGCGGTGCGCAATATTCGCGGTGAGATGAATGTCCCGCCCGGCAAGCGGCTGAGTGTGCTCTTGCGCGAGGGCCGCAGCGAAGACCCTGCGCGGGTCGAGGCGCTGGCGCCCTACCTGCGACAGCTCGCGGGTCTGGAAAGCCTGCGCTGGCTCGGTGACGAAGAAGCGCCGGTCAGCGCTACCGGACTTTGTGGCAAACTGGAGATCCTTGTGCCGCTGGCGGATGTAATTGACCGCGAGCAGGAACTTAAACGTCTGGACAAGGAAATTGACCGACTACAGTCTGAGGTGCAGCGTATCGAAGGCAAGCTTGCCAACGCCTCATTTGTAGAGAAGGCCCCCGAGGCGGTTGTGGCTCGGGAGAGAGAAAAACTGGATACGCAGCGTTCATCGCTGGCAAAACTCAGGTTGCAGAGAGAACATCTCTCCTGAACCGGAGGGGGCTGTGAAGCTTGTCCGCAAAGACACTATAGACCCGCCACCAGAGCGGGTGAGAGCAAAAAGTACGACCGAGAAAACAGGCGATGACGGATCGAGTTAATGGCACAGTCAAATGGTTTAACAATGCCAAAGGATTCGGCTTCATAACCGGCGAAAGCGACGACGCTGATATCTTCGTTCACTTCCGTTCAATCCAGGGCGAGGGCTTCCGGACGCTGAACGAGGGCGAGGATGTTGAGTTCACGCTGGTAGATGGCCCTAAGGGCCTGCAGGCAGAAGACGTCGCAAAAATATAGTCAACCACCCCATCGGGGTTCGATATACATCAAGGAGTTACATGTCTATTCCTGGCAAAGTGCTAGTTGCCGTACTTGCGGCGCTCGCGGTTTCAGCACTATCGGGCACATTGCTCGACTATTTCAGTTTCCAAATCCTCATCGGCCCAACAGCGGTAGCCGCAGTTCTGGCCGTGTTGCTCAGTCACAAGGCGCTGCCCGTGCCTGCGGGTTTATCCGGAAACATCGGACAGCCGTCTGCGAAGGGTTCCGAGAAATCCTCCGGCAAGCGCCCTGTAAGTAGCAAGCAAGGCGGCCGCAACAGGGCAAACGAGAAAAGTGCGGAGAAAGCTGCTGGCGGCAATACACGCGGCCGTGGCAGCCGGAGTGCGAGCGACGACAGTGCACCCGCAAAGCAGGCCAAGCGCGACGCCACCCCCGCGGGGCCTGTGGAAGATGGCACCGTCAAATGGTTCAACGGCACTAAGGGTTTCGGATTTATCATTCGCGACAACGGCGAAGAGATCTTCGTTCACCACCGATCGATTCAGGGCGAGGGTCGCAGCACTCTGCAAGATGGGGCTCCGGTTCGCTTTCGCGTGGTGACTACGGACAAGGGACCTCAGGCTGAGGACGTGGAAGCGGTTAGCTGAATATGGCGTCGCCTGTGCAGCACAAGTTCCGCGGTGTGCTTATGCCCACCGCAAGTCATCCGCATATCCGTCGCGCCAAACGGGAACACGCGGCGCCAGCGATCCACGGCAATAAGCTGTGGAAGTCGAGCTGCCTGCTAATCGATTACCTGCACCGCAGTCCCGACCCGACACCGAAGGCGGTGATCGACGCCGGCTGCGGCTGGGGAATCGGTGGCATCTGGTGCGCCAAGCAATTCGGAGCTGCGGTTACTTCTGTCGACGCGGACAGCAACGTTTTCCCGTTTCTACAGGTCACTGCGGAGCTCAACAGCGTCAGTACCGAGCACAAGGTAACGCGCTTTGAACGTCTTCGCCGTGCTGATCTCGCCCAGTTTGATACGCTTATAGCCGCAGATGTGTGTTTCTGGGATGAGTTGGTGAATCCGGTCGCTAACCTGGTCAGGCGCGC
>JBLIIW010000105.1:0-13306 GCA_047635315.1 Halieaceae bacterium
CAGCCTATGCTGACATGGCCGTCGCCGTGCAGCAGCCCGGATTTCTCGAAGGACTACAGGCGCACTCCGCGCCCCTGCATGCCCTGACCCGGGATACCTGTTCCATTACCCGAATGTCTGCATCCAACAAGATCAATGTGGTGCCACCGGAGGCCTGGGCGGAGATCGATTGCCGAATCCTCCCCGACAAGCCGGCGCAGATTTTTGTGGAAGAACTGCGCGAGCTGGTTGCCGAGAGTGGTGTAGAGGTTGAAGTGATCATGGCTTTCACCCCGGCTATTACCAATACCGGCTCACGCCTGTACGGCGCTATTGAGGCCATTACCGCAGAGCGTCATCCCGGATCGCGGGTCATGCCCTCCGTATCTACGGGGTTTACGGACAGTCACTTTACGCGCGATGCCGGTATTGCCAGCTATGGCTTCGACCCGGTTATTATTCCTGAAGCAGAGATGGTGCGTATTCACGGTAACGATGAAAGAATCAGCGAAGCCGCTTTTCGCCGCGGTGTTGAGGATCATCTGGCAATTATCGAAGCGGTGGTTTACGACTGATCGTCACCGCGTTTGGCCTTATTTACAGGGGCTTGGGTGAGAAGGGTCTGTTCTGTGCGTGCAATTCTTACGGGGTTACTTCTGGCTGCTGCTTGGGCTTCATCGGCGCAGGAGCTTGCGCCGCGCGCCTATTGGCCTACACCCAATGGCACCAATGTGCTGGTGCTGACCTACCAGAAAACCACCGGAGACATCGTTACGGATGCATCCCTGCCGGTGACCGGGGTCGAGTCTGATATCGATTTTTTTCAGCTGTCTTATCAGCGTACGATCAGCCTGGCCGGGAGAACGGCCTCGCTGCAGGTGAGTGTTCCCTACTCCGAGGGTCTTACCGAGGGTGTGGTTGAGGGCGAGTTTCTGCGCCGGGAGACCGCCGGCATCGGTGACACCCGCTTGCGCCTGGCCTATAACCTCAAGGGAGCACCCACTATGGACAGGGCCGCGTTCGGGGCCCTGCGCGCGGCGCCCCGCACTATCGTCGGTAGCAGTTTGCTGGTGCAGGTACCCACCGGCGAATATGACCCGGACCGGCTAATCAATATCGGGACAAATCGCTGGGCCCTCAAGCCCGCCCTGGGTGTTATTTGGCCGCTGTATCCGTCCTGGCTGCTGGAGGTGGAGCTGGGCGCCTGGCTGTTTGGTGATAACGACGATTTCCAGGATTCTACGCGGCAGCAGGATCCGATTTTGTCCACGGAAATGCACCTTATCAAGCGTATTCGGCCAGGCTTCTGGGCGTCCCTGGATGCGAACTACTACGTGGGTGGTCGTACGCGGGTGGACGGCATCTATCAGTCGGACCTGCAGCGAAATTCGCGGCTTGGGGCTACGGCGGTGCTCCCCATGAAGGGGGGTAGTGCCATTCGTGCGAGCATCAGTACCGGCATTGTTGCCGAGTCGGGAGGGGATTTCGAGAATTTCTCCCTGAGCTACATCCGCGCCTGGTAGGCGGTGCGTCCAGATTACTATTCGGCAGCAGGGGATAGCATTCACGGGCATGGCTGCGGCTGATCCTCGCTGAGGATGACCATCTTGGAGGCGAATATACAAAGCAGGTGGCTGAAGAGCTCGGTTATGGAGTAGTCGCCGTTGTGCATAACGGCATGCAAGCTGTTGAAGCGACTCTGGAGCTGAAACTGCAGGCCCATGCTTTGTCTTTTGCGGCTACTGCGCTGATGGATGGTTATACTTGCGCAACCAGAATCAGAGGATCCCCGCATGCTCGAGCTCAACGTTAACGGCAAATCCATGGAGGTCGATGTCGATCCCACAACCCCACTGCTGTGGGTGCTGCGTGATCACCTCGGGCTTACGGGCACGAAATACGGCTGTGGTATTGCGCGCTGCGGTGCCTGCACCGTACATATTGATGGCAACGCTATGCGCTCCTGTGTGTACCCGGTGAGTGCTGCGGCGGGCAAATCGATTACCACCATTGAGGGGCTCTCAGTGGACGCCAGCCATCCGGTACAGCAGGCCTGGGTAGAGATCGATACGCCGCAGTGCGGCTATTGCCAGCCCGGCATGATCATGGCTGCCTCGGCGCTACTGGCCGATATCCCAAATCCCAGTGATGAGGATATCAACCAGCGCATCACCAACATCTGCCGCTGCGGCACCCTGCCGCGGGTTCGCGAAGGTATACACCGCGCAGCAGCCATCGCCGCTGGTGATGAAGGAGCTCAGTCATGAGCGCAGAGACCGTTGATATCAGTCGCCGTCGGTTTATCGTCGGTTCGGCAGCCGCAGGCGCAGGTTTGATGGTGGCCATGCGGTTGTCTCTGGGCAGTGCCCCTGCGGCGGCCGGGGACAGCGCGGAAGAGATTAACGCCTGGGTAGTCATCGACGCGGATGACACCGTGACGATCCGTATCGCGCGCTCTGAGATGGGCCAGGGCACGCTCACGGGTCTTGCGCAGTTGGTCGCCGAAGAGCTTGAGTGCGACTGGGACAAGGTCACCTGGGAGTTTCCCTCGCCGGCACAGAGTCTCGCCCGCAATCGCGCCTGGGGCAGCTTTGCTACCGGCGGTAGCCGCGGAATTCGCGGCAGCCATCAGTATGTGCGGGAGGGCGGCGCGCTGGCTCGAGAGCTGCTGATTATGGCGGCCGCCAAGGAGTGGGATGTCCCGGCCGCCGAGTGCGTCGCGCGCAGCAGCGTGGTCACTCACACAGCGAGCGGCGCGACCCTGAGCTACGGTGAGTTGGCGGGCGCTGCGGCGAAGCTCACAGCCCCGGATGCGGTGACCCTCAAGGACCCGAAAGACTGGACGCTGGTGGGCAAATCGGTGCCGCGCCTGGATACCGCCGACAAGGTGACGGGCAAGCTGAAATACGGGGCCGACCTCTCTCTCCCCGGCATGCTGCATGCCGCGATTTACGCCTGCCCCGTGCACAGCGGCAAGCGCAGTAGCTACGACGCGGACAAAGCCAGTGCTATGCCCGGTGTACGGGCTGTGCTTGAAGTGGGTGAGGATGCGCTGGCGGTGGTTGCCGATAGCTGGTGGCAGGCCAAAACGGCGCTGGATACGGTGACCGTTGAATGGGAGACGGGCGAGCTCGGCAAAGTCAGTAGTGAGAGCATCCGCCAGGTTCTGGAAGAGGGGCTGAGTGCCGACGATGCCTTCGTCGGCAACACGCACGGCGATGCCCGGGCCGCTCTGGAGGTTGCCGCCGATACACTGACTGCAGATTACAGCTACCCCTTCCAGAGTCATGCGCCCATGGAGCCCATGAACGCCACCGCCCTGTGGACCAAAGAGCGCTGCGAGACCTGGGTGCCCACACAAAATGGCGAGAGCGCGCTGGAGACCGTTGCTAACGCCTCAGGCCTGTTTCCGGAGCAGTGCGAGGTGCACAAGCTGTTCCTCGGCGGTGGCTTTGGTCGGCGCGCTGCGCACGATTTTCTTGAGCAGGCGGTGCAGATAGCCAAGCAGATGCCGGGCACGCCGGTGAAGTTGTTGTGGAGTCGCGAAGAAGACCAGCGCCGGGGTTACTACCACCCGACTACCCGCAGCCGCATGAGCGCTGCGATTGATGACCAGGGCAAGCTCGAGGCGCTGCACATACGCATCTCCGGGCAATCGATTCTGGCTTCCATGCGGCCCAAGCTGGGCGCAGAGACCATTGATCCGGTAGTTTTCCAGTGTATGGCCCCGGAAGGCGATCACGCGATGATTTACGCGGTGCCGCATCTGCTGGCGGATCACGCGATGCGCAACACCCACTTGCGGCCCGGTTTCTGGCGCGGCGTAAACGCGAACCAGAATACCTTCTATGTAGAGAGCTTCATCGATGAGCTCGCCGCAAAGCTTGGCCGTGATCCTCTGGATTATCGACGCGAGTTATTGCAGGACAGTCCCCTGGCGCTGGCGGTGCTGGAAGAAGCCGCCCGCAAGGCCGGCTGGGGGCGCGCGATGCCCGCGGGACACGGTCTGGGCCTGGCGGTCTGCAAAGCCTTCGGCAGTTATGTCGCGGCATGCGCGGAGGTGGCCATAGAGGACGGCAAGCTGCATATGAAGAAGATATGGGCGGCTACTGATCCGGGCTACGCGGTGAATCCGCAGCAGATTGAAACGCAGGTAGGTGGGTCCTTCGTCTATGGGCTCAGTGCTGCCCTGTACGGCGAATGCACCGTAAAGGAGGGTCGTGTACTAGAGGAGAACTTCGACACCTACCCCTCGCTGACCCTGGCGGCGATGCCCGAGGTCGAGGTCTCGGTCATGCCTTCCGGTGGTTTCTGGGGCGGTGTGGGCGAGCCGACGATTGCGGTCGCCGCGCCGGCTGTGCTCAATGCCGTGCACGCGGCGACTGGCGTGCGAATTCGTCACCTGCCGGTGAAGGATCAGGCGCTGGCCTGACGCTCAGAAGTACCAGGCCAGTTACAGCAGGACCGACGCCCCGGTAGCCAGGGATCGGGTCTTCCCGCCTACCGGCCTGGTGCATTGATCTGGATATGGCCTTCTGCCTGCGCCCGGCCTCTCGAAATCGGCCTTCAAACACGCGGATAGACTGGGCTCGACTCAGGGATCGAGGTCGCTGAGAAACGGCCCATCGACACAGATTCGCCGACCATCGGGCGTTGCGCAGGAACCGCAGATGCCCACGCCGCATTTGGTCAGATAGTCCACCGCACTGAGAATCTGCTGTTCACCGACAAACTCGCGCTGCACCGCAATGGCTGCGCGGACCATGGGTTCAGGCCCACAGTTGTAGAACACGGCGGTAGCCAGTTCCTCAGGATCCATAGCACTGAGATGTTCGCGCAGAAGTTCTGTGACCCGGCCGTGGAATCCGCGGCTGCCGTCATCCGTGGCCACATACAGTTCGGCTGCAGCCGCGCATTCATCGAGGAAATAGAGTCGCTCTGCGCTGCGTGCACCAACAAATATAGCGGCATTACCGAAATCCCGGGCGATCTGGTACACCCCCGCCAGGCCTGTACCGCCGGCCACAGCAATGATTCTGCTGTCCTCAGGCGGCGCCACCGGGATCCCGTGGGGGCCGCGCACATAGGCCTCGGTGCCCACCGGGAGGTCCATCAGCGTGTGTGTAAACTGCCCGAGATCGATAGCGACCAGCGTGAACGGGTGGTCGACCAGCGCCGAAAAAGGTTTTTCTCCCAGTCCGGGAATCCACAGGTAGATGAACTCTCCGGCCTGTACATTGATCTTGCGGTCGAAGGTGAGCAGGGCGATGTCCTCGCAGACACGCTCGTTGCTGACCAGGGTCACCGGCATAAAATTCATGTCGATGTCGTAGCGCACCATGCTCTCGGCGTGCGCGCTATGGTTTTCCAGATCCGCCGCGAGCAATTCGAAGTAGCTGCTGATTTCCTCACTGCTCATCCCGGTCAGTGCGGACCCTATACCAACGACATCGGCGCCCGCTTTTTGGGCTGCATCGACATCTGCTGCACTGGAGAAGCCGCCGCAGCCGATAATCGGCAGGTCCGAGACCGCGCGAATTTCGCGGATGCACTTCAATGTAATCGGCAGTACGCCCTTGCCCGACATACCGCCCACGCCATTGGATAGCACCGGTTCGCCGTGAGCCGATGTATAGCCGGGTCCGACCGTGTTGATGGCGCAGAAGCCGTCCGCCCCGGCCTGGGCAGCGGCTTTGGCGATAGCCCCGATATCCGGCGTGTTGGGGGTGAGTTTGGGGATCACGGGGATCTGCACAACGGCTTTTACCGCAGCAACGATCTCAGCAACGATCGCCGGGTCCTGACCCATGGCCATGCCGTAGCCGCTGGCGTGGGGGCAGGACAGATTCAGCTCCAGGCCATCGGATACGGGTGCGAGCATACGGGCCACAGCCACAAATTCCTCGACTGAGCCCCCGAAAATGGAGGTCAGCAGGAACCGGTCAGGGGGAATATCGAGTTGCTGTAATCCCGCCAGCGCGGCTTCTGCGCCCGGGTTGGTGAGGCCCACCGCATTCACGAAGCAGCCGGGAGCATACTGCGAATACACGGGTTCGCGGTTGCCCGCGCGCGCTTCGAGGCCGATGCTTTTAGTGGTAATGATCCCGACTTGGGGCACCTTATCCAGAAAATACTGGATGATCGATGGGGCCGTGGTCACGATGCCTGAGGGAACCGTGAAGGGGCCCGACAAGGTCTTGCCGAAAAATTCGATGGTCAAGGTTAGTCCTGAAGCGATAGTCTGCGTGGCTGGCAATTATACGTGGCCGCAGAGGGGCTTCACAGCGGCAGCGCTCAGGTGCCGCAGAATGTGCGCAGCACCTGCTCCTGAGGCTCCGCCGGCAGGGCGAGATCGCGGTCCGCCGAATCGTATTGCGTGGACTGCTGCAGGCGCTCTACAAGGCGCTGAAACAGCCGGTAGTCGCCGCTCTCGCCGTCCTCGATCGCGCGCTGGACCAGGTGGTTGCGCGGAATGTAGGCGGGACTGGCGCGGTACATCTGCGCCTGCCGTGCGGACGCATCGGTGGTTTCTTGCTGGAGTCGCTGCATCCACAGCGGTAGCCATTCCAGCAGCTTGCGGCCGGGCTGAAACAGCGCCCCCGCTCCCGTTCCGCGGGCACCCGGATTGGCCTCATCCGCAAGAAAGCGAAAGGCCAGAGTGAAATCCGACTTGTCCTCCTGAAGTGCTGCAAATAGTTCGTTGGCGAGATCCCGGTCCTGTTTATCGCACAGGGCAGCAAGGCCGAGCTTGTGCGCAAGCCCTTCGCTGTGGGCATCGCCAAACAGCGTTGGAAAATCCTCGATCACGGCCTTGGCTTTATCGATGGCCCTATCGCTGTCCTCGTCGATCAGGGGCAGCAGGGATTCGGCCAGGCGGGAGAGGTTCCAGTGCGCGATGCCCGGCTGGTTGCAGTAGGCGTAGCGTCCCTGCTGGTCGATGGCGCTGAACACGGTTTCCGGGTGAAAATGCTCCATGAATGCGCAGGGCCCGTAGTCAACGGTTTCGCCGCAGAGCAGCATGTTGTCGGTGTTCATAACGCCGTGGATAAAGCCCAGCAGTTGCCAGCGGGCGATGAGACGGGCCTGTGCCGCGCTAACGGAGCTGAGCAGGGCGAGGGCGGGAGAGTCCTCACCGGTGGCCTGGGGGTAGTGCCGTGTAAGGGTGTATTCCACGAGCGTGGCCAGGGACTGCCGGTCCTCGCGCGCTGCGAAGTACTGCACGGTACCCACACGCAGGTGGCTCGACGCAACGCGCGTCAGTATGGCGCCGGGCTCGAGGCCCTCGCGGACCACTTTCTCGCCACTGCCCACCGCAGCCAGCGCGCGGGTGCTGGGCACAGCCAGCGCATGCATGGCCTCACTCACAATATACTCGCGCAGCACAGGACCCAGGGGCGAGCGACCATCGCCGCCGCGGGACCAGGGCGTACGCCCGCTACCCTTCAGCTGAATATCGTAGCGTTTCCCGTCGGCCGCCAGAACCTCGCCCAGCAGCAGCGCCCGGCCGTCCCCCAACTGAGGGTTGAAGCTGCCGAACTGGTGGCCCGAGTAGGCGCTCGCGATGGGCTCGGCGCCTGCGGGGACTGCGTTGCCCGAGAGCATGCCAAGGCCCTCTTCACTGTGCAGCCAGGCGGGTGCTATACCCAGATGCCGGGCGAGCTCGTCGTTGATATGAATTTCCGCAGCCGCCGCGACCGGGTCCGGGACCTGGGTTGCACTAAAAGGACTTCCCAGCCTGGCGTAACTGTTGTCGAAAGCGATAGGCATGCTGTATCCCCGGTGATAGCTTGGCTTGCTGACTGTGCATGGTTACTCTTCAGGGCGGTCATCGCAACCGGGCGTGCGCACAATTAATAGTGCAGTGCCGCTGTGGGCCCGGACCAGAGCCGCGGCTCTGGCTGCGGTAGGCCAGGACAAGTCAGGATAGGCTGAGAGAGGGCAGCGGGTGGAATTGACTGGGCAGGATCAGGTGGAGCAGCACGGGGGAGAACACTTTGAGTGGGATGTTCTTTTTCGCGATGCGACGGTGTTCGATGGCAGCGGTGCCGCGCCGCGACGCATAGATATTGCGGTCCGCCGCGGTCGCATAGCCGCCAAAGGGTCCGCTCTGCCGGCAAGCTCGGCGCGGCGCATTATCGACGCCAGCGGCCTGTGGCTTATGCCGGGCCTCCTGGATATTCATACGCATCTGGATCTGGAAGTTGATCTGGACCCACGCCTGCCGGAGGTGGTGCGCCACGGCACCACCACGGTTCTTTTTGGCAACTGCAGTCTGGGCACCTGTTTCGGAGACCAGCGTGACGGGACATCCCAGGACCCCATTGTCGACTGTTTTACGCGTGTGGAAAGCATACCCAAGAAGGTGCTGCGCAAGTGTGTGGATGCGATCAGCTGGTCGGATACGGGCGCCTATATGGATCACTTTGCCGAGATGCCACTCGGACCCAATGTCGCCACTTTTGTGCCCCATTCCATGCTGCGTGTGGAAGTTATGGGACTGGAAAACTCCATTAGCCGGGATCCTACGGAAGACGAGCTGCGGCGCATGGAAACGCTACTCGAAGAGGCCATGCAACAGGGTTATCTGGGGCTGTCCACAGACGGCTTGCCGTTTCACTATCTGGCCAACGATCCTAATACCGACAAGCGTATCCCAACGCAGTTTGCCAGTTTCCGGGAGTTGCGCCGCCTCCTCAAGGTGGTGCGCAAGTACGACCGCGTCTGGCAGGCCACACCCATCCTCGAGAATCGCGCTACGGCTCTGCTGTATTTTATGCTGACCAGCGGCCGACTTTTCGGCAAGACCCTGAAGTTGTCGGCGCTGTCGGTGATGGAGTTTGTACTGGCCCCGCGTACCGCCAAGGCTTTTCTCTCTTTTGCCAAGCTCATGAACAGCCGCCTTTTTCAGGGCAACATGCATTTCCAGGCGCTGGGCACCAACTTTCGCGTCTGGTCTGACGGGATTGTGAGTCCCCTCTTTGAGGAGTTGCCCTCCACACAGCAGCTGATTGCCAAGGAGTACGATGACGTCGAGGGACGCCGCGCGCTTCTCGATGACCCGGCGTTTGTGGAAGCCTTTCGCCAGGACTGGCGTCACGGCCGCTACGGGCGCAACTGGGCCAGTTTCAAGGCCCGCATGGGGCTGCCGGACCATTTGGTTATTCGCGATCTGGAACGGCTCAACTTCGATGGTGCGCCAGTACCTGAATGGGAGGGTGAGAACTTTCAGCAGGTGCTGGATCGCCAGCAGCGTTTCGCGGCGGGAGATGCGGGTGCGGCGCGCTCGGATGCTGAGCGGAAAGCCTTCGAGACGGTGAAACAGCCGCTCAAGGACGACGCGGACTTCATGCTGCATCTGATGCGCGAGTACGACAAGAATTTCCGCTTCTGGGCCGATGTATCCAACGAGGGCAACCGCGCGACGATCGATTACCTGCTGCATCCACAGGCGCTACCCGGCTTTAACGACTCCGGGGCGCATATAACCAACATGGCGTTCTTCGACGGCAATCTCATGTCCCTGAAGCTGGCGCAGCAGCACGGCGAAGCGACGGTGGCAAAAATGGTGCGTCGACTGACCCGCGAGCCCGCGGAATTCTTCAACATTGATGTAGGCACAATGGATATTGGCGCGCAGGCCGATCTTGTTGTTATCGACCCGGAGGTTCTCAAGCACTGGGATTGTAACGACACGCGCGAGTATCAATATCGCGAGCTCTTTGAGCATCCGCAGATGGTTAACCGGCCGCCGCCAATCGTGCGTCAGGTGGTGATTCACGGTGAAATTGTCTGGGAGGACGGTGATTTCCTGGCGCCGCTCGGCGAAGCAACCCTGGGTCGCGCGCTGCGCGCGGCCTGAGACCGCGCCGCGAGCGTGCGCGAGCACCGGGACTGCGAGGACTTACGCTTTATGAGGTACAGGTGATGCGACAGTTGGCTCAAAAAAGTAAAACACTCGTACAGCTCTGTGCACTGTTTACAGCACTGCTGAGCGCGGCAGCGCTGGCCGTGGATATGCAACCGGAGCCGGGTGAGGAAGGTATCGCCGGGGCCCTCGCCGCGGGCTTCGCGCCGCCGCGGGTAGCGCCGCCCCGGGGTGACGAAGCCAGCGGCCCCTTTGATCGCCTGCTCATACAAAATGCCATGCTCGTGGTCGGTAACGGCGCACCCCCGCAGGGGCCGCTAACGATTGAGATCCGTGGCGATCGAATCCACGCTGTGCATGGCGGGCATGCGAATAGTGGTGAGACTGATGGCGCTGAGGTCATCGACGCCGATGGCGGCTATGTGCTGCCCGGCTTCATCGACGCGCACGCGCACCTCGGTACGCCTGGTCACGCCCAGGCCGGGGCGCTCACGGATCCTGAGTACGTCTTGAAGCTGTGGCTCGCTCACGGTGTAACCACCGTGCGGGATGTGGGCTCGGTGATGGGGCTTGGCTGGACGATCAAACATCGTGAGCTCGCCGCGAGCGGGGCGATCAGCGCGCCGCGCATTCGCGTGCATGCGATGTTTCCACCGGCTACCGCAAGCGCGGAAGCCGCACGCGACTGGGTCGGCGCGGTACGTAAACGCGGCGCCGATGGCGTTAAATTTCGCGGCGCGCGAGCCGTACCCTTCGCCGCCGCGATGCGCGAAGCCAAGCGCCTTGGTATGAAAACCTCTTATCACCATGCGCAGCTGTCGGTGGTGCAGACAAACGTGCTGGACAGCGCGCGGCTCGGTCTGGACAGCATGGAGCACTGGTATGGTCTGCCCGAGGCAATGTTCGAAGATCGTGTTATCCAAGACTACCCCCTGGGCTACAACTACAGCAATGAGCAGGACCGTTTCGGGGAGGCCGGGCGGCTCTGGTTACAGGCAGCGGCCCCGGGTTCGGAAACCTGGCAGAGCACCATCGACGAACTTGTGAGCCTCGATTTCACCCTCGCTCCGACCCTGACTATTTACGAGGCCAACCGTGACCTGATGCGGGCCCGTAATGCCGACTGGATGGAGGACTACGTTCCCCCCTACCTGGCGCGCGCATTTGAGGCCAATCCCGATATTCACGGATCGTACTTCTTCGACTGGACCACGCAGCGCGAAATCGACTGGAAGCAAAATTTCCAGCGCTGGATGCAATTCGTCAACGACTACAAGAATGCCGGCGGCCGGGTCACCGTCGGTTCCGACGCGGGCTTTATCTACAAGGTTTATGGATTTGCCTATATCCGGGAGTTTGAGCTTCTACAGGAAGCGGGTTTCCATCCCCTCGAGGTCATCAAGGCGGCCACCCTTGATGGCGCCGAACTGTTGGGCATGGATGACGAAATTGGCACTGTGGAAGTGGGCAAGAAGGCGGATCTGGTGATTGTCGGCGAGAATCCCCTCGCCAACTTCAAGCTGCTTTACGGCACCGGGCACCGCCGTCTCAACCGCGAGACCAATCGCGTGGAGCGCGTTGGTGGTGTTCGCTACACGATTCGCGACGGCATTGTATTCGATGCCAGGATGCTGCTTGAGGACGTTCGCGAATTGGTCACTGCAGAGAAAGCCGCAGAGGCTGGCGCGGCCACCGTGGCAGGAAAATAACGTTGGCCGAGTAATGCTTTGCAAGGTGTTACCTTAGCGCGGTGCAGGCTGCACGGCGCCCATGTCCTGAGCAGATACGCGCGCAACCCAAGACAGATTCGAGTCCTTGCAACGTAGAAGGATACGGGCCGTCCACGATGGAGCACTGAGAATGTCTGAGTCACCCAAGCTTGCAACGAGAGCCCCGCTTGTTGTCGCGCTATTTTTGGTCGCCGGTTGTACCACCACCAATGAGATCATCATTGATACAAAAGGCGTGGATATGGCGCGTTATGAGGTGAACAAAGCAGAATGCGAAGCCTACGCCCAGGAAGTACGCACCGGCGAGAAGGCGGCGCGGGGCGCGGCCTCTGGCGCCGTCGTCGGTGGCGCTGTGGGTGCCATCGTTCGCGACAGCTCTGAAGGCGCGGCGCGCGGCGCCGGGGTGGGAGCTGTTACCGGTGGCACCCGCGGGGTAGCACAGGGCGAGCGCGACAAGGTGCGCGTCGTCAAACGCTGTTTGAGTGGCCGCGGTTACCGCGTGCTCAACTAGGTTTTATCCGCTGAGCAGTCCTTAAGTACCCCGCCTTCAGCGGAGACGGTAGCTTCCCGAGGGAAGCCTTAGTCCCGCTCAAACAGCTTGTTGAACAGCTTGCCCGCTTCCTTGCCCGCTTTGCGCTTGAGTTCGCCTTCCGCCAGATCCTTGACAATCTCTGCGCTGTTCACGCCACACCAGCCAGCCGGGTCATCGGCGAGATTACCTTTGCATTCCACCGGCCAGCGCAGATCCGTCAGGCGTTCATTCAGGCTACAGGCCGGGTCCAGCTCGCCGAGGGCAGCAGACAACTGGGCGCGGAAGCTCGCGCGCAGCTCCTGGGAGCTGAGATCGAGGGTGCCGTTGCCGCCTAGGCTGACCGCCGGCAGCTGCGCTGTGAGCGGATCCAGGTTCGCTATACCGTCCTTGAGTTGTATCTTCGCATTCAGGGCTTCAAAGCGCGTATTCGTCGGAAATTCTGCTTGCAGCGTTTGTTGGTTGGCCAGTGCCACGCCCCTGCAGAGCATCTGCTCCATGCCGATGCCCTCCAGCGTGATGTCCTGGGTGTTGACGTTGATCGGACCCGCAAGCGATGCGGTGAGCGCTTCGCTGCTGCGGCCGGAACCGCTGAGTGACCAGTCCAGATCGGCCTTGCCGCTGGCGGCAACGCCCGCCTCCATGGCGCCAAGTGCCTGTGCCAGGTCGAGCCTTTTCACCGCGCCTTCGGTGTTCATCCGCGCTGTGTTGTAGCGCGCATTGAAAACAGCCTTGAAGCCGATCTCGCCTCCGTGCAGCGTCGCGGTGACCGGGTCCAGGGTGGCCACGCCATCCACCACCCGCAGGGTGGCTTTAACGTTCTCCAGCACGTGTGGGTCCAGCACTACCGTGTCGATGCTGAGGACCGCACGCGTGTCGATCATCCTCAGTGCGTGCAGCGGTAGCGCCGCAGCGCCTCCACCGGTATCGCTACTTTCTGCGGCTGCGCCGGCGGCTTCGGGGCCTGCCAGAATGAGCAGCGCAGGATTCAGTTCGGAAAGTTTGAGGGTGGCATCTATCTGCGGGCTGGCAAAGCTCGCGAAACGCAGCTTGCCCTCGCCAGTGAGACTGCCAATGGCAAGTTCCAGGTTCAGATCGGCCACCTGTGTGTCCATGGCGAAGCTGCCCTCCGCGCTGAGGCGGATCGTATCCGGCGTTGCTCCGCTGACGACCAGGGCCAGCTCCGTGAGGGTGACTTTCTCC
>JBLIIW010000106.1:0-13173 GCA_047635315.1 Halieaceae bacterium
ATATCTGTTACGTCTGCGCGTAAGTAAGTGCACACTTTAGGCCGAGTTTTCGAGTTATCTGCGCGGCCGGTGGGATTTTGGGTGCGCGTAAATGCCACGAAATTCACATTTTTTGCCATGCATTTTCATCTATTTTGACTATACTTGGCGTAAGTTAGCACTGAACACATGGGCGCGAAGCCCGGCTATTGGCGGTTAGACCATCGCCAGTACAATTGGAGAGAGACGATGCCAACCTACAAAGCACCCCTGCGTGATATCCAGTTTGTTATAAACGAAGTACTTGATACGGAGGCCCTGTATCAGTCCCTGCCCGGTTATGAAGAAGCGACTCCGGACCTGATGAACGCGATCATCGAGGAGGGCGCCAAATTCGCCGAGAACGTACTTGCTCCGCTGAATCAAAGTGGCGACGAGGAGGGCTGCGTGTGGTCTGAGGACGGCGTCAAAACGCCCGCAGGCTTCGTCGATGCTTATAAGCAGTATGTCGATAACGGCTGGCCGTCCCTGTCAGCAGACGCCGAATTTGGCGGGCAGGACATGCCCAGCATGCTCGGCATCGTTATTACCGAGTTGGCGGGTACTGCCAACTGGTCCTGGAATATGTATCCGGGCCTTTCCCACGGCTGCATCAAAACCCTGGAAGCGCACGGTTCTCCAGAGCAGAAAGCACAGTACCTGCCGCACCTGGTGAGCGGGAACTGGACCGGCACTATGTGCCTGACCGAATCGCACTGCGGATCAGACCTCGGTTTGCTGCGCACCAAGGCCGAGCCACAGGCCGATGGCAGCTATGCCATCACGGGCACCAAGATCTTTATCTCGGCCGGTGAGCACGATATGTCGGACAACATCGTGCATATCGTGATCGCGCGCATGCCCGACGCGCCTGAAGGCACCAAAGGTATTTCTTTATTCGCGGTGCCCAAGTTCAATGTCGGTGCCGACGGCAATGTGGGTGATCGCAACGCCGTGCAGTGCGCGTCCATCGAGAAAAAGATGGGTATCAAGGCCTCCGCCACCTGCGTCATCAACTTCGATGGCGCCAAGGGCTACCTGATCGGCGAACCGAATCGCGGCCTGAACATGATGTTCACGTTTATGAACACGGCGCGTATCGGCACCGCCATGCAGGGCCTTGCGCACGCGGAGCTGTCTTATCAGGGGGCATTGGAGTACGCCCGCGAGCGCCTCGCCATGCGCAGCCTGACCGGCCCGAAAAACCCGGACGGTCCCGCGGACCCGATTATTGTGCACCCGGATGTACGACGCATGCTGCTCACGCAGAAGGCGATCGCCGAGGGCAGCCGCGCAATGCTGTACTACCTGTCGCAGCTTGGTGACATTCTGGATCGGGGCGATGAGGAGCGCGCGCAGAAGGCGGATGACCTGATGGCTCTTCTCACCCCCATCGCCAAGGCCTTTGTTACCGAGTTGGGCAGCGAAGCAGCCAACCACGGTGTGCAGATCTACGGTGGGCACGGGTTTATTCGCGAGTGGGGCATGGAGCAGATCGTCCGCGATGCGCGCATCGCCACGCTCTACGAAGGCACCACCGGTATTCAGGCCCTGGACCTGCTCGGTCGCAAGGTACTCGGATCCGGTGGCAAGCTGCTCATGGGCTTTACGGAAGAAATGGGCAAGTTTATTGCTGCTAACAGCGATGAAGCCCACGCCGAATTCATGCAGCCGCTGACGCGCTACAAGGACGAATGGCTGAGCATGTCACTAGAGGTCGGTGAGAAAGCCATGGCCAACCCGGATGAAGCCGGTGCCGCATCGGTCGATTACCTGATGTACTCAGGCTACGTTGTGATGGCCTATTTCTGGGCGCAGATGGCCGTGGTAGCCAGGCAGAAAGTCGATGCGGCCCAAGGCGACACCTCATTCTATGAGGCCAAGCTGATGACCGCGCGCTTTTATTTCGAGCGACTCTTGCCGCGCACCTCCTCCCACAAGGAGGCTTTGCTCTCCGGCGCCGACAATCTCATGGCAATGCCAGAGGCCCTGTTCGCGTTCTGATCAGGTCTGTGCCCCCCGGCAGCAACAGCCGGGGTGCAATCGATGCACAGGGGCGCGATAATTCGGGTTCTTTCATTTGTATTGATGCGCGGTAGCACTGATGGCTGAGCAAGAGAAAAATGTGGCACAGGAACCGACGTTCGCTGATCACGGCCCCCCTGGCGAGCCTGCGCAATTCCACGATGATGACGATCGGCCCAAACTGAATCCTGAGGATCAGCAGCGCGTCGACGCATTTCTTAGTCGCGGTGTTAACTCAGTTCCGCGCAAACCATTCAAGCCGCTGATTCTGCTGGCTATTCTGATCGTGATTGTGGGAACCCTGGGCATGTTCAGCCAGTGGCTGGCACACACGGCCGGGATCTTCTGAGCCCCTAAACGCAAATTCAGCTTTTTGCGCTGTCGGGCTTTTGCTATGATCGGGCCCTCGCGTTCGCGATGTCGGTGTGTGGCGCAGCCTGGTAGCGCACTTCCTTCGGGAGGAAGGGGTCGGAGGTTCGAATCCTCTCACACCGACCATTTAAGTCAGGTGCTTACCGGTCACATAGGTAACACTCTATTGTGAGGACTTGGGTAACACTTTCGGAGCGAATAGGTTGTCTTCCACTCGCTCCGCCCCAGCATGGCTCCTCAGCTCATCAGCAGCACCACAAACAGCAGCAGCCCAGCGCCCCCGGCCAGAGCTGTTTTGCGGCGCAGGCGCGTCGACGAAAGCCCAAGCCACAGGCCGCTGAGGATCACCAGCACCAACCCCAGGGCAAAGACCTTCTGGAAGGTCTTGAAGGCTGTTGGGCCATGGCCCTTGTGCAGCTCTATCATGCGCGCCTGCAGGTTGGGGTCAGCGCGGGTAATGACCACTTCGTCGCCGCTGACCGCAAGAATATAATGGGTCTCTGAGGTAGGGCGCGTATAAAAGGTGTTGCCGCTCGCTTTCACATAGCCAAAGTTGAAGTCCTCGATACCGGCGCTTGCCAGCGTTGCGCTCAGCATTTTCTTGCTCGGGTCCGCGGCGAGTTGTGCGCCGCCGTCCAGGCGCGCAATCTCCGTTTGCTCCACGTGTCCTTTTATACCGATCAGGTACAGACCCCCGGAGAACGCCACCAGTAGGACGGCCGCGGCCAGGAAAGATGACAGATAGAGATGGATGGTGATGAGCAGACTGCGATTCACGGTGGCTTTCCTTGATTCTAGTGTGTGAGGGATGGTTGGCGGCACTACGTTTGGGGCTGCATTGCCCGGCGTTTGCGAAGGATTCTCCGGGGCCGCGATCAGGCCACGACCTGTGCTAGTCTAGCGCGAGATGGGTACAATTTTGTCGCTATCGCGAGGGGCTGCCGGTGAGCGCTGATCAGATCACAAGCGTCGAAAACAAAGCAAGAGTCCTGGGCTCTTTTCTCAGGTTCACCGTCGAGATCCGCGCGTCTGTGCGATCCTTTAGCAGGCCACTGGCACTGGGCTGCGTGTGCGCCCTGCTCTTGCCGGTCCTCTCGGCACCTGCGGCGGCCGCCTTCGAACTCGAAGACTCCGCACGTTTCGTTGATTATCTCTACGAGGAGTTGCTGCTTCGCGATGCGGACGCAGAGGGCGCGACCTTCTGGCAGCAAAGTCTGGATTCCGGGAGCATGGCTCCTGAGGACACGATTCGAACTTTCCTCAGCGGTGACGAGTACCTCGAAACGGTCGCCGCCGTCGCCCGCATGTACCGTTCTACGGTCGGCAGGCTCCCGGAGTTTGAGGGGGCGGTTTTCTGGGCCGGTGAATTGCGCAGCGGCGAGCTGAGCCTAGAGGAAATCGCCGAGCGCTTTCTTCTCAGCGCGGAGTCAATCGGCATCTATGGCAGCGCGCCCAGCGACGAGGAGTTTCTGCGCACTCTTTATCAGCTGGCCCACGGCCGGGAACCCGATGCGGAGGGCCTGGCGTTCTGGACTGCGGAGCTTGCCGCGTCCACGCGCCCCGCCGTCACCGAGCGTATTTCAGAGTCCCCGGAGCATCGCAGCGTCGCTTTCGGTGTGATCGTACACGCGGACCTCATCCGCGCATTTCTTAATCGCGGGGCCACTGCCGCAGAGCTCGCCGCGGCGCCTGAAGGTCTCGACAGTGAGAACATCCGCAAATATCTCTGGCAGGGGTCGAGCGTATCGATTGCCATTATTGGCCTCGGCGATGCGGTGCGCGTCACGGATACGTCGAGCATCACTATGGCGGGGCGGGCCTCGTCGCTGGTCGAGCTGGACGAACTGCGCTGGCTCAATAGCACCACCGGGTCCTCCGGTGTGGCCTCCGGCGGTGAAGAGTGGGCCGCCCTGATTGCTCTGCAGTTGGGTGATAACAGCCTGCAGTTGACGGCCATCAATCGCCTCGGCGCGGCCGCCACCCAAGACTCACAGATGAGCTACGATCCGAATATGGCGCTCTACTCGCAGCTGACTGCGTCGCGCAGCGTTGCCTATCTCGATGATCCGACCCCGATCAGCTTCAGCGTGGGTGTTGACCCGGATGCGCAGGCGCAACTCCGGCTGCTGCGCGTTAGCGACGCCGGCACTAACGACATCGCGGAAATGCGCGACGATGGTCTGGGCGCGGATCAGTTTGCCGCCGACAGTGTGTTTGTGGCCGAGGTCGCCCCCTTGGCGGCGCAGACCGGCTACGAGTGCTATCGCGCGCAGGTGACCGACGGTTTGGGCCGCAGCTATCTCAGTGAAAAGAACTGCATCTGGGTTAACGCGCATCTGCGCAATGGTGATGTGAGCACTGCCTTGCTCGTCGCCGAGGATGTCGAGGCCAGTTTTGCCCAGGCTAATTCGGAGTTGACGCCGGTGCAGGTGGCGCGGGCCGTTGCACTTGAACTGCCCGGCAAGTGGGGCATTGCGCACAGTGGCTACACTGACTCTGCCTCAGTCTGGTGGGTCACGGCCGAGGGTATTCTCGGCGCCTACCGAGAGCCGGAGGCGGGCACCAAGGCATCTGCGGGCAGCAGCTCTTCCATCGGTGCCCTGCCGTACAAGCCGACTATCAGCGATCAGCTCTACCCGGTTGCGTACCTTGCGGACCGCAGTCGCTGGCAGCCGCATGCAACAGGCGGCAGCGGGTCTGGTCTCTTGCCGGCTGCAGCGGGACTGCCCTCCCTGAGCGGCAGTATGCGCGGGGCGCTGGTCAGTCCCTTTGTGGACGATCCCTTTGTTGCGGACAACAGTTTTGGTGCAGAGGATGATTTCTTCGGTGCCTGGAACACGATCAAGGGCGCGGGTTCCTGTGCGCTGATGGCGGCCGAAGAGGCGGTCGATTCGGCGGTCACGCTGCGCAACTTTGCGCAACTGGGCAGCAGTGGTTACGTGCACCTGTCCACCCATGGCGACCAGTATTTCGAGGATCTTGCTCCTTCCTGGAGCGATTCCCTCGGCCCGGGAGCGTTTCTTGAAGGATCGCGGGGGCTGGTGCTGATCGACGCGGGGGTAGCGCTTAGCTTCAATTCCAGCGGTTCCCTGGATTTCTCTGATATTGAGGACGATCTGGTCGCCAAGCGCATAGTGCTTACGGCCGGTGGACGACTTCTGCTCACACCCGACTTTTTCGAGTACTACCTGCCCACTATGCCGAGCAGCCTGGTGGTGTTGTCCAGCTGCCGCTCCGCCTATAACGGGTCTTTGGCGAATACGTTCCTGCGTAAGGGAGCCGGCGCCGTGGTCGGTTTTTCAGACACTGTTAATGTCAGCTACGCCCAGGCTACGACCGACAGCCTGGTGACCGGGCTGCTGGCGGATCAGACCCTTGAAGAGGCTTTTGCGGCGACTGTTCAGAACCTTGGCGCTGAAGATGGCGACGCGACGCCGGCCTTTCTTACCATAGCCGGTGACCGGGCGCTGAAACTCGCACAGCCGGGCTTCTCCAACGGCGGTTTTGAGCGCGGTAGCGCTGGCCCCTGGCGGGCGCAGGGCCAATCTGCGGTGGTTACCCGTCTGGGGAGCGTGAGCCCGGCCGAGGGTCTGTATATGGGCCTGGTGAGTACCGGCCTGGGCGTTGAGGCGAATGGCGGCGATTACCAGCAGAGCGCCTGTATCCCGCCGGCGGCTACGCAAATGTCCTTCAGTTGGAACCTGCTTTCTGCGGAATATGCCGAGTACTGCGAGAGTGGTTTCCAGGACCGTCTGGACGTGGAAGTCTGTGAACTCGACGCACTGGGCGCCACATCAGACTGCCAGATTCTGCTCTCCCGTCAGGTTGAGGAATTTTGTAATCTGACAACGGATGTCGGCATCGCTTTTGACGGCAATCCCGTTGAGGCCTCCGGCTGGCAGGAGGCGCAAATTGACATGACTGGATTTGCGGGTAAATCAGTGCGTATCAGGATTTCCGTATCGGATACGCTGGACCAGGTTTATGACACTGCGGTGCTGATAGATGCATTGGAGATATCCTCAGGAAACTGAACAGGCTATGGGGCCAGTTCGTTGTTCTTCGCCTGTGCCAGGTGCTGTGCTGACAGTACGCGGGCACCCGGGCTATTGTGAGGCCTTCGCTGTGGTCACGAGAACATAAATGCGCTCGAGCAATTACTACCAGCTGCTGGACCTGAAGACGCGAGAAATTTTCGTGTTGCGCGCGGTGACTGCATTGCTTGGGCGCGATGACAGTTGTGACCTCCCGCTTATGGATACCTCTGACGTCTCCCGTCGCCACGCACGGCTGAGCGTGACGCGGGGTCTGCTGCACGTTCAGGATCTGGATTCCGCCAACGGCACCAAGGTCAACGGCCGGCGGGTTCGCGAAATTTGTCAGCTGCAGAGTGGAGACGTTCTCTCCTGTGGCCGCGCTGCATTCCTCGTGGTGGAACCCGGTGAAAGTGCGGACATCACGATTCAGCAGAACCGACTGCCTGAGCAGGAGTCCTCGTTTGTGGAGGATCAGGGGCAGCAGCACATGACGTCGCTGGTCAGCGATTTCCAGCTTCCCGCGGGCTGGAGTGCCCACGAAAAGTTCGCGGACGCGCAGGACGAGCAGATTGCGCGCGCGGAAAATCGACTCTCGAAGTACCTTATGAGAGAGAACATCGGCACCGCAACTCACGTAGCAGCCCTGGTGGCCCTGGGTGATGAGGAGACGCCGGACCCGCAGTTGTTGCCGCGCGTCTCGCCCCTTTCTTGGGGGCTGGGCCGGGCGTCTGGCTGCGATGTTCTGCTGACGAACCTGACCGTGTCATCGCAGCATGCGCGCATCGCGCGCAATCTGCGCCAGTGGTCAGTTGAGGATCTGGACTCTACCAACGGCACGCGTATAAACGGGCAGTCGATCGCCAAACGATCGCGCATTCATTGCGGAGATGTGCTCGCTCTCGGTATGGTGCAACTGCTTTTCAAATCAATAAAGAACAGTTAATGATCGTACCGGGGCAGCCTGCAGCACGGGCTGTACCGCGCGCGGGCGAACTCCTATAGCGGGTCTCCGTCAACCTGACAGCGCGCTCAGCAAGCCAGCACAACTAATTGATATACTTCACAATTTGGGCCCCCGAATGACTCGGCGGGACGGCGGAGCTTGATTCAGCGCGCTTTGACCTGCACTGTTGGACTGTCGGTTATTTTTGTCGACACCAGGAAAGCTGGATGTGATGAAGGATTGCTTGTGAAACGTAGGCCCCTGAGCCGCGCAGCTGTAGCTGTGCCGGGTGGTTCTGCGTTCGCAACTCGCCCGGGTAATCGTGGTGTTATCGGTTGAATTCGCTGGTCAATCTGTTCGGCCCCGCCGGTGCCCGGCAGCAGAGCGATAAGGGGCAGGCGCGGCCGGGTAGCCGCATTCGCTATGCGGAGGGCCAGTTGCGGGAGTCCCTCAGGACCGGGAGGATCCGTCTGGATTTACACATAGCGGTGCTGCTGGTGCTGGATGACAAGCAGGCGCCGGAACCGCTGCCTCTCGCTCGGGTTTCGCGCCTGAACTGGGTGATCGGCCGGGCGCCCGATTGCGACGTCTGGCTCAGCGACACGACGGTGTCTGGATCCCATGCGCGCATCCAGCGCTCTTTGCGCCACTGGTCGATTGAAGATCTGGACTCTACTAACGGCACGCGTCTGAATGGGCGGAGGATCTCCAAACGGCTGCGTTTGGAAAGTGGCGACATACTGTCTTTGGGCGCCGTTCGGCTGTTCTTTAAGCCGTTGCTGAACAGTTGAAACGGCGGCGGGCCCGGATACCCCAACGCCTCCGCCGGGGAAAGGCTGTAACTCGCGCCAGCAGCCAATGCATAGTCAAAATCATTAGAAAAAACAAAACCTTTTGTTTGTTTTGCGTTCAATACAGCACATAGTGCCGCAATATCCGGCGACCATCCCGGCCAAGGGAGTAAGGAAAGACCAATGAAAGAGTTACTCAGGTTCGATCTGAGCCATATCCGCGGTGATATCTACGGTGGACTTACCGCTGGTGTCGTCGCTATACCGCTGGCGCTCGCTTTTGGCGTGGCCTCTGGCCTGGGCCCCATAGCAGGCATGTACGGCGCCATTATCGTGGGCTTTTTTGCCGCGATGTTTGGCGGTACACCGACCAACGTCTCCGGTCCTACGGGGCCCATGGTAGTGGTACTGGCGGGCCTGTTTGCCACCCTGTCGGGTGATGTGAGCCTGATCCTCACCGCCGTGATGCTGGCCGGTCTGTTCCAGATTGTTTTTGGCGTTATCGGCTTTGGTCAGTACATTCGGCTGGTTCCTTATCCGGTCGTATCGGGCTTCATGAGCGGTATCGGCGTCATTATTATCATTTTGCAGGTCGACGCCTTCCTCGGCCATGCCTCACCCTCCGGCACCCTCTCGCACCTCGCATACCTGCCTACGGCTTTGTCTGATATCAATTTCTCAGCACTGGCTGTCGGCCTGGTCACGCTCGCCGCCGCCTACGGCTGGCCCACCAAGTGGGGCGTTTATGTACCCGCACCGCTGGCGGCGCTCACCGTGGGCACGCTGATGAGTCTCCTTATGCCGGCGATGCCCATTCTCGGCGAAATACCCTCTGGGCTCCCCAGCCTGCATCTTCCGGTGTTTGACCAGTCGGCCATGATGCTGGTGATCGAAGCCGCGTTTATTCTTGCGGTGCTCGGCGCCATGGACAGCCTGCTGACTTCGCTGGTGGCCGATAACATGACCCGGGCTCGTCACGACTCCAACCAGGAGCTGATCGGGCAGGGTATAGGCAACACGTTGGCAGGGCTCTTCGGTGGCATCGCGGGCGCGGGCGCGACCATGCGTACGGTCATCAATATTCGTTCCGGCGGGGTAACACGACTCTCTGGAATGATTCACTCGGTGGTGCTGATTGCGGTGGTGCTGGGTGTGGGCCCCGTCGCCTCGGTGATTCCCCACGCGGCTCTGGCCGGTGTGCTGGTCAAGGTCGGTATGGACATCGTCGATGTCAGCTACCTCAAGCGCGCGCACCGCGGTCCGCGCTGGGATCTCGTGCTGATGGCGCTGGTTCTGGGTCTGACGGTATTTGTGGACCTGATCACCGCGGTGGGTGCCGGTGTTGTTCTCGCTGCACTTGCCTACGTCAAGCAGGTCGCCGATATCCAGCTCGAGGATCTCGCATCGCGACCTTTCGCCCAGGCTTCCTCAGAGGAGAACGATTTACTGGAGCTGTTGGGCAACCAGGTGACCATTTTTGAATTTAGCGGGCCCCTGAGTTTTGGCGCGGCAGCCGATGTTGGCCACCAGGTGCGCGACCGCTACAAGGATGCGATGCACTCGATCATTCTCGATTTTAACCGCGTGCCTTTTATTGACGTTTCCGCTGCCAGGGCGGTCGAAACTATCGGCTGTGACGCGGACAAGGCGGGCAAGACGGTCTATATCTCGGGAATGGCCGAGAATGTGGTTCAGACGCTCGTCAGTCTCGGCGCAGACCATTGCCTACGTGGTGACGCGCACTATGCAACACGCCTGGAGGCCTTGCAGGCAATCGCCAGTACTCGCGGGACTGGTGGCAAAAATAGTCAGTCGGAGCCGCTGGCTGCCGGCACTTAGTGAGCGCTCAGGGCCAGAATAAAAACGTTGCCCCTGAGCCATTCGCCACCCTCTTTGCGCAGGGGAATGTCCTCCCGGTGGAGGAGCGCAAAGCCGGCGGCCGCGGCGCAGCGTTCAACGTAATCGACCGAGTGTGCAAAGCGGCCGCTTTGCAGCAGGCGAAAGTCGCCCTCCGCAAGGGTTTCTGTGCTGAGCAGAAAGCGCGCACCGGGCTTACAACGACGGGCGATATCCGGGAAAAGCACCCCCAGTTCCCCAAAGTAGATCAGCACATCGGCACATAGCACCAGGTCGAAGGACTCGCGCTCCTCTTTCAGGATCCGGTTGATGTCCCCGACCAGAATGTCATCGTAGACCGCTTTCTCCCCGGCTTTTTCCAGCATCGCCGGGGAGACGTCTACACCGCTGAGATGGTCGCAGTAGCTGCGGATCTGCGTGCCCACCAACCCTGTGCCACAGCCCAGATCCAAGGTGCGGGAGTACCATGCGTCTTCGCCGTCGACGGTTTCCAGCAGTGCGGGAATACGCTCCGGCAGCCGGTACTCCAGGGCGCCGGTCAGATGCTGTTCGAAATTCTCCGCGAAGTTGTTAAACACCGCCTCCGCGTAGGCGGCATTGGCGCTCCGCAGGGCTTGGCCGCTGAGGGCCGCGAGCATATGCGTACCCACTGCGTCCTCGGGCCGCACCGCCAGTAATCGCTGGAAAAAATCCTGCGCCTGATCGCGATCGCCCAGAGACAGATACGCGTTGGCAATACCGCGCAGGGCGTGGTGATTGCCCTCGTCCAGGGCGAGTAACTTCTTGTACTGTTCGATGGCCTTGGCATACGCGCTTCCCGCGCTCCAGCTCCGGGCGAGGTTGAGCAGTGCCTTGCGGTGTGTCGGGTCCATCTGCAGGGTGTTTTCGTAGGCCTCAATGGCTTGGGGGTGTTGGCCCATGGCGTTCAGCAGATTGCCCAGATCGTTCAGGGCGTCGGGGTAGACCGGCTTCAGGCGCAGGGCGCGGTGCAGTGCCTCGCGTGCCGCCTCGAGAGCGCCGGATCCGCGCAGGGCCCTGGCAAGGTTGGCATAGATATCGGCATCTGCCTGCCCGCGATTGACGAGTTCCTGATAGCAGCGCAACGCCTCGCTAAAGCGCCCGAGATCGGTCAGCGTGGAGGCGCTGTTATTAAGCGCTTCGGCGAAGGTGGGCTCCAGGCTCAGGGCCCGCTGAAAGGCCTCCAGAGCGGCATCCTTGTGTGCCTGTCGGCTCAGAATGACACCGTGCAGATTGTGCAATGCCGGCTGCTCCGGATACTGACGGCACAGGCGCTGCGCCTCGGCCCGCGCAGCCGGCAGTTTGCCCTGCTGCATGAGCTGTGCCACGCGTTCAAAGTCGCTCTGGCTTAGCGCTGCGCTGTGTTTGCTGCCCAGCGCCTTGAGTGCTTTTTTGGCTTTTTTGTGCGCTGGTTGCTGCTGTAGCACCAGATTGTAGAGGTGCTTGGCGCGGTCCGTGTCACCGCGGGAGGCGAGCTGCGCAGCTTCACGCATAGCCTCATCGATTGTCATACTGGGTTGTGCCATAAGCTTAGGGCCGATCCTGTTCTGCTACTGTGTCACTGCATCTTCAGCGGGGTATGAACGCCCCTGCATGAGGACACGCCGATCGAAATTTACTCACTGCAGTCGCTGTAAATCGGTGCGAGTTCCCGCTTGCTACCCGCACCGGCCACCTCGACCATCAGTCTGGGTACCAGATAGCCCGGCCTCATCTCCGCCAGTTCACCCACGAGGCGCCGGGCTCGCTGCCGGCCCACAGCAAAATGTGCGGCGCCGGAAACCCGGTCGAGAATGTGCAGGTAATAGGGCATGGCACCAGCGGCAAAGAGTCGGTCGCTGAGTGCCGCAAGAGTCTGCGCGTCATCGTTTATTCCCGCAAGTAACACCGACTGATTGAGGACTCCCAGGCCGGCATCTCGCAGTCGGCCGATTGCCTGTGCGGTTGCCTGATCAATTTCCTGGGGGTGATTGCTGTGCAATACCACAACACAGCGCAGCCCGGGCCGGCTCAGCGCCTCGAGGAGCTCACTGCTGACCCGGTCGGGAATGACGATCGGTAGACGTGTATGAATGCGCAGGGTGCGGGGCGTCGCGTGCTCTGCAATGCGATCGCTGATGCTCGCCAGCTGGCTATCGGGCAACAGCAGTGGGTCGCCGCCGCTGAGGATGATCTCGCCAATTGATTCGTCGGCCAGCAACGCATCAATGTTCCGCAGTCGCTGTGAGCTGGAAGCGGCTGCTTCGCTGTACGGATAGTGGCGTCGGAAACAGTAGCGGCAGTTGATTGCACACTGGCCGGTCAGGATTAGCAGGGCCCGCCCCGAGTATTTCTGCAGGACACCCGGATTTGCCTTGCCTGTCGATATTTCTGCGACCGGGTCATCGCTGTACCCCGGCAGCTCATCATTTTCCTGTTCGATCGCCAGCACCTGGCGCAGAAGTGGATCCTGTGGGTCGCCCCGGCGCATGCGAGCGGCAAAGGCCCGGGGCACCAGCAGGGGAAAGCTGTCGTGTGCCGCGCTGCTATAGGGCAGGTCCTCGAGGGGGATATGCAGGGCCTCCGCGAGAGCGTCGGGCGTGCGTATTGCCTCCTGGAGCTGCTGCTGCCAGCTGTGCTCCTCCTGCAGCGCGATGAGAGTTGAGTGGCCACTCATCCCAGTCGGTCACGCAGGGCGTAATAGAGCATGCCTGCGACGAGTCCGGGCCAGCGCAGGAGGGTGCCGCCGGGGAAGGTGGGGGATGGCACCTTGGCCATGATATCGAAGCGTTCCGCGGTTCCACTGATCAGCTCGGCGAGTAGTTTGCCGCACAGTGTGGCGGTGGGGACGCCGTGCCCGGAGTAACCGTGGGCGTAGAGAATGCGGGGCGTGACGCGCCCGAGCACAGGCATTCGGTTCATGGTGATGGCCAGGGTGCCTCCCCAGCTGTAGTCGATCCGTGTTTGTGCAAGTTCCGGATAGATCCGCAGCATATAGGGACGTACAAAGCTGCCTATATCACGAGGAAAGCTGCGCCTATAGGATTCACCGCCGCCAAACAGTAGCCGGTTGTCTGCGGAGAGCTTCCAGTAGTTGATGACGAAGCGGGTGTCCGACATGGAGCTGTCATCG
>JBLIIW010000107.1:0-13157 GCA_047635315.1 Halieaceae bacterium
GAGAAATGCCAGTGGATTTGCGATGAACTGGGTTTTGATGGGGCTATCAACTACAAGACGGATGATATCGCCGCAAAGCTCGCCGAACTGACACCCGATGGTGTGGACATTTACTTCGAAAACACCGGCGGCCCGATCCAGCACCACGTGTTCGATCGCATGAATGCGCACGGGCGGATTGTCGTTTGCGGCATGATTGCCGATTACGGAAGTGCAAGCCCCGCTCCCGGCCCCAACTGGATACCGTTGATCAAGAAGCGCATTAACGTGCGTGGTTTTGCGATGCCGGATCATTTTGATGAGGCACCTGCGCTACTGGAAAAACTGACCCCCTATGTGATGGGTGGCAAGATCAAGTTCCGCACGCACACCCTGGAGGGGCTCGAGTCCGCAATCAGCGGCCTGAATCTGTTCTTCACTGGCGGTAACCGCGGCAAGTTGATCGTCAAACTGTAGCTCAACAGGAACCCTGTCGACTGTTTCACTTCCCTTCTCCTGAGGGGCGGATGACGCAGTTGGCAGCTCATGAATTCGGCATAGGGATTGTGCGCTGGTGCAGTTGTGCCGTTAGCGGACGACAACCCATGCGTTATTTGTCAATCACACTACTCACTCTGCTGTCACTCGCGATTGCCCCGGCGGCGCTCTCCGCTGGCACGGTCAATCTCGCTGCGGGTGCTACGGAGCTGTCCCTGCGCAGCGCAAACGGCATCGACATCTGGATCGCATCACTCATCGTAGCCAGTTCAATTCTCACTGCCTGGTGTCTGAACTACGGCGCTCCAGGGGTACGTGTCTTTGGCACGGTTCTGGCGTCGTCTGGCTGTTTGGCGGTCGCCGCCTGGTTTTTCTTTTTCGTAATGGGCAGCGGTTTTCTGGAACACCCCAAACCCAATCAAACGCCCCTGGATTCTGCCAAGCCTGCGCTGCTGTGGATACAGGCGAGTATCGCCCTGTGTTCGGGGCTACTACTGCTGGTAATTGCCTACCGGCAAAGCAAGAGCGAGAACCGCGAGGCTCTGGTCCTGGCGGCAGAAAATGAAGAACATCGCTATGGGCGCGTATCGCGCATGTTGCACTGGACCATGGCTATTCTCTTTGTGGCCCTTATACCGATGGGAATATTTTCCTCCATCATCCCCGAGGACACCCCCTGGCGATTGGGCTACTACGTGGTTCACAAGACCATTGGCGTGACGGTATTTGCGCTGCTGATTGCCCGTCTGCTCTGGAACAGGAGATCACCACGTCCTGCGCTGGACGCCTCGCTCAAGCCCGTCGAGCGCAAGCTCGCACACGGTGTTCACATCGCTCTGTATGTAATGATGATTGCGGTTCCGGTGACGGGTTATGTGATGACCAGCTTTCACGGCTATGAGACATTCTTCTTTGCCTGGGAGTTGCAGCCGCTGTGGGCCCCCAGCGATACCGCCACCATCATTTGGGGCACGCTGCATAAGTATCTACTGCCCTATTTGCTCTACATAATTTTGGGTGCGCATATTCTCGGCGCCTTAAAGCACCAGTTTATTGATAAGCATGACAGCGCCTTCAAGCGCATGGTGAGCTGACTATTGGGGCGGCGTGATCGTCGATAATCATGCTGCCTAAATACAGTGCTTCTCATTTCCTCATCAAGAGTGTCACAATCGACCCCCTAACTATAAATCGCGCCGCTTGAAAAGAGGTCCTGCGGCCACAGTGTGGAGGGGGAACCCGCTTTGAAACCCACCGATACCGACGACCCGGAGTATTTTCACAAGGTCGTCGACTGCCAGTACGGGTGCCCGGCGCATACGCCGGTACCCGAGTACATCCGCCTGATCGCCGCGGGCCGCTACACCGATGCCTACATGGTGAACTGGGAGTCCAATGTATTTCCCGGAATCCTCGGGCGCACCTGCGATCGACCCTGCGAGCCCGTGTGCCGTCGTGGCCGTGTAGAGAGTGAACCGGTGGCCATCTGTCGACTGAAGCGCGTCGCGGCTGACTTCAAGGGCAGTATCGAAGACCGGCTGCCGCTAATCCCCGATATCAAGAACGGCAGGCGCATCGCCCTGATCGGGGCGGGCCCCGCGTCACTGACCGTCGCTCGGGATCTTGCGCCGATGGGTTACAGCATCGACCTCTACGACAATCAACCACTCGGCGGCGGCTTCATGCGCAGCCAGATCCCGAGCTTCCGACTCCCGACAACGGTGCTCGAAGAAGAGGTGGATATCATCCTGAACATGGGCATCAATAGTCACTTTGAAACCTATGTTGATAGCCTCAAATCCATTCTGGACAAGTCCTACGACGCGGTATTCGTCGGCACGGGGGCGCCCCAGGGCAGTGACCTGAATATTCCCGGTCGCGAGGAGTGTCAGGCGCATATTCACGTGGGCATCGACTGGTTGTCGTCGGTCGCCTTCGAGCACATCGAAAAGATCGGCAAGAAGGTATTGGTCCTCGGGGGCGGTAACACCGCCATGGACTGCTGCAGAACAGCGCGGCGTCTCGGCGGTGAGGATGTGAAGGTGGTGGTCCGCTCCGAGTTCGAGCGGATGAAAGCCTCGCCCTGGGAAATAGAGGACGCCGTGGCCGAGGGCATCCCCATCTTGAACAATCACGTGCCCCTGGCTTTTGTTCACGAGGACGGCGTGCTCACGGGCATGCGCTTCAACAAGGTCGATGTTGTCTACGACGAGAATGGCACGCGAAGCCTGATACCCACCGGCGAAGAGATCTTTTTCGAGGCCGATGAGGTGCTGGTCGCCATCGGCCAGGACAACGCCTTTCCCTGGATTGAAAGGGATATCGGCATCGAATTCGGCAAGTGGGATATTCCGACCCTGGACAAGGAGACTTTCCAGAGCACGCTGCCCCAGGTGTTTTTTGGTGGCGACGCGGCATTTGGCCCGGAGAACATCATTACCGCGGTTGCGCACGGGCACCAGGCCGCGATCTCCATAGATCTGTTCCTCAGTGGAGAGGACATCAAGGATCGCCCCCCCCCCACCGTCAATCTGGTGAGCCAGAAGATGGGTGTGCACGAGTGGAGCTATGACAGCCAGGTCAGCAATGACGATCGCTTCAAGGTGCCGCATGCGGACAAGGAGATGACGCTCAAGGATCGCAAGGTAGAAGTCGAACTGGGATTCGCCAGGGAGGTGGCCTACCAGGAGGCCATGCGCTGCCTCAACTGCGACGTGCAGACCGTGTTCACCACCTCCAAATGTATCGAATGCGATGCCTGCGTGGATATCTGTCCGACCGCCTGCATCAACTTTATCGACAATGCGGAGGAGGAACCCCTGCGCGTTGCGCTGCGGATGCCGGCGACCAATCTGGCCCAGGACCTCTATGTGTCGGAGTTGCTGCCACAGACCGGGCGCATAATGGCCAAGGACGAGGATGTGTGTCTGCACTGCGGGCTTTGCGCGGAGCGCTGCCCCACGGGTGCCTGGGACATGCAGCGATTCCTTTACTCAGTGACCCAGGCGGACAGCGCATGCAAGCAAAAAGCGCAGTAAACGACTTCGTTATCAAGTTCGCCAACGTCAATGGCACGGGTTCCGCCAGTGCCAATGGCATGTTCGCCAAGGCGATTTTCCGCATGGGCATTCCCGTAAGTCCGCGGAACATCTTCCCCTCGAATATCCAGGGCATGCCAACCTGGTACGAAGTGCGTGTCAGCCAGGACGGTTACCTCGGGCGTCGCGGGGGCATCGACATGATGGTCTGCGTGAACCCCCAGAGCATGAGCCGCGACGTGGCGGAGGTCTCCCCCGGCGGTTATTTCGTCTACGACTCCACCAAGCCCCTCGATCTCCGTCTGCTACGCGATGACGTGGAGTTCATCGGCATCCCCTTTACTGAAATCTGTCTGCGTGAATACAGCGATGCGCGACAGCGACTGTTATTCAAAAACGTGATCTACGTGGGGGCCCTCGCCGCACTTCTGGATATCGACTTTGCCATCCTCAAAGATCTCGTCGAAGATCAGTTCAAGGGCAAGGAAAAACTGATTGCCCCCAACGTCTATGCCCTGGAGCTCGGTTACCAATACGCCCACGAGCATTTCGATTGCCCGCTGAGTATTCGCCTCGAAGCGGGTCGCGAGGTGGCCAAACACATCAGTGATTTCGATCAGATATTAATGGACGGCAACACCGCTGCGGCGCTGGGCGCCGTGTACGCCGGTGCCACGGTCGCGGCCTGGTATCCGATCACGCCCTCCACCTCGGTGATTGAAGCATTCGATCGCTATTGCCACCGCTTGCGCATCGATCCCGGTACCGGCAAGAAAAACTACGCCATCGTCCAGGCAGAGGACGAACTCGCCGCCATCGGTATGGTCATCGGCGCCAACTGGAATGGCGCCCGCGCCTTTACCTCGACCAGTGGCCCCGGTCTCTCGCTGATGAGTGAATTCCTGGGTCTGGCCTACTATGCGGAAGTCCCGGCTGTGCTCATCGATGTGCAGCGTGCAGGCCCGTCCACGGGGATGCCGACCCGAACCCAGCAATCCGACATTCTGGCGGCGGCCTATGCCTCACACGGCGACACCAAACACGTACTCCTGTTTCCGGCCACACCCGCCGAATGCTTCGAGCTGACACTGAAGTCCTTCGATCTCGCCGAGCGGCTGCAAACACCGATCATCATCATGAGCGATCTGGATCTGGGCATGAACGAGTGGATGTCGCCGCCCCTGGAGTTTGATGACAACCACCGTTACGACCGCGGTAAGGTCCTCGATGCCGATGCTCTGGAGGCGATGAGCGAGCGCTTCGGCCGCTATCTGGATGTAGACGGTGATGGCATACCCTATCGCACCTATCCGGGAGTGCATCCGGAAAAAGGCGCTTACTTCACCCGCGGATCGTCCCGGGATGAATACGCGGCCTATACGGAAGACGGCCAGGCCTATGTGCGTAACATGGATCGTCTGCTGAAGAAGTTTGAAACCGCCAAAACCCTGGTGCCGGATGCCAAGATCAAGAAGGCCAGCGTTGCCACGGAGTATGGCGTCATGTTTTTCGGCACCACCGCGTCACCGGCCTATGAGGCGACCGAAATCCTGGAAAAAGAAAACATACCGCTGAATACCTGCCGAATTCGTTCTTTTCCTTTTAACGGCGAAGTAGAAAAGTTCATCAAGGATCACAAGCAGATATTCGTTATCGAGCAGAACCGCGATGGGCAGATGCGTCGCCTGCTGATAAATGAAACCGCGGTCTCGGCCAAGTCAAAGTTGGTGTCGGTACTGGAATATGACGGCCTGCCCATCACCGCGCGCAAAATCGCGGCGGTTATGCGCAGCCACTTCAGTAGCGCCAACGTAACCGCCATGAAGAGTCAGGAAACCGCTGAGGAACTGAGCATATGACGTTCATCAAGCCAGAGTTTCGACACCCGGATGCGCCGACGAACAGTCTGGGCTGCACCCGAAAAGACTACGAGGGTGGCTTGTCGACGCTGTGCGCCGGCTGTGGCCACGACTCCATCAGCGCCTCGATTGTCGATGCCTGCTTTGAACTGAACATTGAGCCGCACCGGGTGGCCAAGCTCTCGGGAATCGGTTGCTCCTCGAAAACGCCCGCCTACTTTCTCTCCGGTTCGCACAGCTTTAATACCGTGCACGGCCGCATGCCGTCGGTGGCCACCGGGGCCAATATGGCCAACCGCGACCTCCTCTATCTCGGCGTCTCCGGTGACGGCGATACGGCCTCTATAGGCATGGGGCAATTTTCCCACGTGGTTCGGCGCAATCTCAATATGGTCTACATCGTGGAGAACAACGGCTGCTACGGACTGACCAAGGGCCAGGACTCCGCCACCATGGACACCGGTTCCAAAAGCAAGAAGGGCCAGGTGAATATCTACGCGCCGATCGACCTGGCACGCGTGGCCATCGAGATCGGTGCCACCTTTGTAGGCCGCAGTTTTTCCGGGGACCGGGAACAGTTGGTGCCACTGCTCAAGGCCGCCATGAGCCACCGGGGATTCGCGCTGCTCGATGTGATTTCGCCCTGCGTGACCTTCAACAATCATGAGGGCTCAACCAAAAGCTATACCCATGCGCGCCAGCACATTGATGCCATGCCTATCGATTTCGTACCGATGCGCCAGGAGATCACCGCCAACTACCAATCGGGAAGCACCCACGAAGTCTGCATGCACGACGGTTCGGTGGTACGTCTGCACAAGGCCAACGATGCGTACGACATCGAGGACCGCCAGTCAGCACTGCAGGCGATTGCCGATCACTCGAGGGCCGGCGACATACTGACCGGCCTCCTGTATATCAATCGCGATGGCGAAGAGCTCCACGATGCCCTGGGCACCACCCGCAAGCCGCTGAACGCCCTGACCGAGAAAGAACTCTGCCCCGGGTCGCGGTTTCTGGACAGTATCAACGATGGGCTGCGCTAAATTAAACGGGGCCAGAACCCTTTAATTTACCCTTTAATTTGGTTGCTCATATAGCCCAGATAAGTAGCAAAGCTTATTACCACATCACCCTCCCTGAGGTAGGCCCAGGGACGCCACAGCATGGCTAGCTTGAACAGTACTCCCTCCGGGGTCCCCTCAAAACCCATCAGCAGCAACCCGTTGTCCACGGCGAGGAACGCCTATCGCAGTGGCGGATTCGGGCCCTGCCTGGCAACCGCTAACAGCCTCGACCTTGCAACCATGACCCTACAAACCCGGGTCAATGGCGAACTGCATCAGCACATGCAACTCGACCTATTTTCGAGCTCACGTTCACAGCCGTCGATTGAAGACATTCATCACGCTCGGTTTTTCTCCTCTTCCAGAACAGCCTTATCAACTTCTGCTATTCTTTTCTTAAAGCACTCCTCGATTTTTCTGGCAGCCTTTTGAGATACGTCGCTCAACACCGACCTTCTTCGCTCTTATGCGGAGAGCATCACGTCGGGTTTTTCCTCGAAGCTAAAAAGCTTATCTACTTTTTCCAAATCATATAAATTCTATTATGTCTGGCGTGCTCAGCCGTATCCTTTTGACATCTGAAAACACACGAAAATCGCCACCCGCTCTATTTTTGGCGCGCCATTCCCTGAAGTCGATATTATTGACGGGGGTGTCTCGGTGACCCCAAAGCCCTAAAAACTGGGCACCATTGAAGTCGTAAGAGTCTTCGACATAAACTCCAATCTCATCGATTTTTAAACCTCCATTCTTCCCCAACGCGCCATTGATCACTCCAGATACGGCCACAGTCAGTTCAAAGGAACCTAATGCTGCCATTAAAGGCCAGGACCGACTCCTGACCGGCATGGAATTAACACTGTTCTTATCGACGTCGATCACTGACATTGATAGATTACCGAATCTGTTTCCGTGTATCACAGGATTCTTTTTCTGTATTTTTGCGATGCGCTGCTTGCTCTCGAGGTTCGTCCAGATTTTCTTCCTGATAATTTCGTCAAACACTGCTTTCGCTTGAGAAAAGCTTAGCACCCAGTCCATTTTTATCACTTTGGTAACTGGCGAAGAATAATGAGGCATAACTGCTGGGGGTCGTTCGAACCATGTCTCCATGAGTTCAGCCCCTACCTTCCAACCTTGTGTTTTCATGTCCTCTGCCACAATGCCGGGCAAATCGTCCATGACATCTTGCCTTTGGAGTATCATGTCCTCCGCCACCTCTCGATCGTGAACGACTGAATCGCGGATGCGGAGCCACGTTTTGCGAAGCTCACGATCCATGCGAGAGTTGGGGTCGAGGCTACGCGACACCCCAGTTTGCTCGCGAAATCGCCGATTAACCTCACTCGCAACGTCCTTACGCTCACTTCGAGAAAGCTTATGATAGAGTTTGGATTCCCAGCTGGGTTTATAGGTGCTCATGCTTCATCCCCCTCAATTACCAGAATCGAACTTTTGTCATACCAACCTATAGCATTACCTGCCTCTCGCTCCCTCAGTCGTCGTGCTTCTGAGACTTCCGTGCCAACATACTTCTATCTGCGGAGGTAAATCGTTTTCTCACAGACGCCTTGTCGTCCGACCAGCTAAGCCACAGAGACACCTGCGGAATGCCCCTTCAGGACGCGAATGATCTGCTCTTCGGTATGGTGTTTGCATTTCATGCCGGAATATCCTTCCTTTCAAGATAGTCCGAAACCCCACTTCCTGCACAGCCCGGATCAGAGGGGCGCGATCAGGCTAGAGGAGACACCCAGGGGAAATCGGGGAGCATCAGGCCACAGCTCGACAATTCCTGGCTTGAGGTCTGCCGCGATCTTCCACGGCTTGCGCTGATGTTTCGAGAAAACGACACGACAAAAAGGTTCACTAGACGCACAAGACAAACAAACACGCCCTATCTTGCAACCTCAAGTCGCCATTCTGATTGTCGATGATGCCGCCTTTGGGATGAGCAGGTGAATCGTGCTGGTCTGTGAGGGTTGGCTGGGAACGGACCAGAGCGCAGGAGCGTAACTCACTGCTACTCCAGAGCTATACCAGGCTGAGTGATATCGCGAGTCCGGCCACGGTGATGGAGACAATACTCATCAGTTTGATGAGTATATTGAGACTGGGCCCGGCGGTGTCTTTGAAAGGATCGCCTACCGTGTCACCGATGACCGATGACCGAGGCGCGATGCGCGCCGGAACCCTTGCCGCCGTGGTGGCCTTCTTCGATGTATTTCTTGGCGTTGTCCCAGGCGCCGCCGGCATTGGAGAAAAACACCGCCAGGGCGAACCCCGAGGATAAAACTCCAATAAGCAGGCCGATAACACCGGCGACGCCCAGTAGCAGGCTCACCAGTACCGGCACCAGCACCGCGATCAACGACGGCATGAGCCTTTCCCGCTGCGCACCTGCGGTGGATAACTCCACGCAGCGCGCGTAATCGGGTTCCGATTCCCCACGCAGAATTCCCGGTTGCTCGCGGAACTGCCTGCGGACTTCCTCGACGATAAGAGCGGCGGTCCGCCCTACTGCCTGCATGGTGAGGCCGCTGAACACAAAAGCCACCATCGAGCCCAGCAACAGTGAAACGAGAACCACAGGGTTGAGCAGCGTGACATCGAAGTAGGCCATGAAATCCTCAAGCGTCGCGCTCGCGATATCGATCTGTATTCTGTGCGGGAGCTGCAGTGTGTCTTGCCTGCGCGAATCATTTCGATGCGCACCACTTCCAGGTAGGAAGCGACCAGGGCCAGTGCCGTAAGCGCCGCTGAACCAATGGCAAAGCCCTTGCCCGTAGCAGCGGTGGTATTGCCCAGCGCATCGAGGGCATCAGTTCGCGCGCGCACCTCCGGGCCCGAGCCGCTCATTTCAGCGTTGCCCCCGGCGTTGTCGGCGATAGGTCCGTAGGCGTCGCTGGCCAGGGTGATACCCAGGGTGGACAGCATCCTTACCGCGGCAATGCCCACGCCATAGAGACCCTGGATGACGTTGTCGAAGCTGAAGCCGGCGCCACAGAAAAATGCCAGCAGGGTGCCCACAGCTACCGCAAGTACCGGCACGGTGGTCGATAGCATGCCGGCTCCCAGGCCGGAGATAATCGCCGTGGCCGGCCCACTTTCCGCCGCGCTGGCAATCAGCCGGGTGGGTTTATAAGTGGCCGATGTCGCGTACTCGGTGGCTCTGCCGATAACCATGTCGGTGGCGAGGCCGGCGATCACGGCGCCCCAGATGCCCCAGGGATCGGGCGCACCCATCCATAGCAGCGCGGGCAGTGAAAGCAATGCGATCCCCAGAGCGCTGCTATTGACCCCGCGCGACAGCGCCGCCAGGAGGGCTTCCTGATCCGCTCCCTCGCGGGCCGTCACCAGAAACACGCCGCCTACGGAGAGGAGAGTCCCTAGCCCGGCAATGACGAAGGGTACCGCCACCGCACTCGCCGGCAGGCGCACATCAGTGACGAAGGCAGCGGCGCTCATCTGCCAGGTGCAGGAGAAACTCCCCGGGCGAGATGGCGCTGCGATCGACTTCAAAAAAAACCGCGACCCCCCGAGACTGCGCTTGCGAGCCGATGGAGTAGTAGCTGCGGAACGCCCCCGACTCCAGCATCGAGGCGATCAGGCCCTGGGGAATCAACGAAAGATAGAAGTGAATATCGCTCACAGGTACCTCACCCTGCGTCCACAAAGACGCTCGACCACCTTGCACTTCAAGCATGGGATATTTATCGGGTTGCGTCCAAGGAAGAGTGAGCAAGGGTTGCGTTCGGTTAATTCAATCGCGAAAAGTACGGGAATCGCAAAACCTGCGCGGCGCGGATTCAGCGCTAGCTCACCGCACCCTGCTCCGGCAATCCCTGACACTCAAGGCAGCTGTCTGGCCCCAGTAGGTTATGATGTCGGCTTCTGGGAATAACTACTTTTTTTACAGATTTGCCCTCGATCGACGACTGCTTCTTGGCCTTGAATCAACTATGACCTGCCGCGCAAGGGCGACGATTATTTACACAGGACCGGCCGCACAGGCAGGGCGGGCGCCAAAAGGCAAAAACGACTCGCCGCCCAATGACGGTTTTGCCCCGGTTATGAAGAAGAAGGGTGCATAGGGCGAATGCTTGCCTTGGGCCAGTTCTAGCTGATTCATCGCCCGCAGGCTGGATCCTTCATAGAGGATTTGCTGGCCCTGCCAGGCTTGGCTCAATGCGACGGAAATGGCTGGCAACTGCCCAGCACGCAGAGGGGAACAACCGGGGTGATAAACCCTGGCTAGCATTCACTGACTGGAAAATACTTCGCTAAACGATAATGACCTGATCGCCGACCTCGTTGATCGCTTCGCTGCCTGTAGCGGTAATCAACATAAGGTCCTCCAGGTGCGCTGAACCGCCGACACCGGCTTCAAGCAGTGGGCAGTCAACACTGATTATCATCCCCGGCTCCAAAATCAGGTCTTGCCACCCAAAGCCAACTCCCGCCTGGTCGACGTGGTCTGTGTGGTACAGACCCACGCTGTGGGGGGTGAAGGAAACCGCATAATTGGCACCCATTTTTTTTAAGGTTTGCTTACCTAAAGCACTGACCTCTGAAAAACGCATGCCTGGTTTCAAAGAATGCCGAACTTCATCCCAGGCCCTGCCCATCGCTTTTGTTGCCACGGCCATGGGGCGGGTCGGTTCGCCAAGGAAAACGGTTCGTCCATAGTCGCCGTGGTAGCCCTGGTACTCGCTAACCGCATCAATGAGAAATGACTGCCCATCTCTGAACGGGGCATCGAAGTGCTCAGAGCTCACTCGGTCAATGACCAGAAATACGCTGCGATTTCCACGCCGGGCGGCTTCGGCAGCAAACACATTGCGCAGGTCACGGTAAGTAGCCCCGGCCCGCACAGTTTTTACTGCGGCCAAAGCAGCTGCAGCGTTCATCGTCGCGGCCTGCCGCATCAGATCAATTTCTATGGCTGACTTTATGGGCCTGATCCGGCTTAGCGCGCTCGAGGCGCCCACGAACCTCGCACCGGGGAGGCTCTCACCGAGTAGCGGTCGGATACTGTCGAGGTCCAGTGCAAGCGTGCCTTTGGCAAGACCCAGATCGGTCAGCGCTTTGCTCAGCGCCGGGCCAAGGCCTGGCGCAGCACCCCGCTTTTTGTCAGCCAGAAATGTCAGACTCGCGCGCCGGCTTTCGATTGCATCCATGGGCCATGCGCTTCGATCTGGAAAGACGCTGACCGGCAGCGCCTCGCTGGCATCGTGCGGCTCGGGCCCTGTGTATAAATAGATAGGGTACTTGTCGGTGTCCAGACCGTCAGCCAGCTGGTAGTAATAGGTGAACGACGCCAGCACCAGGGCCAATGGCTGGCGCTCATTTCGCGTAACAATCGCGAAGGAGCCCGGCCGATGTCCCATCCTGGTGGTGACCGGGCGATGGCCACTCGCGTGATAAAAATTGATTCCCTCCCCGAGCACAAGGGCGTCAATGCCATCCTCCTCCATTACCTGAATCGCTCGACTGAAGTTCATGGGTGGGGCTGCGGTGGTTGCAGGCACCGCAGTTGGCGACGCGATGACGGCCGCGCCGTCAATCGGAGGCTTACTTCCCGTAGTCGATGCACGGGTGGACGCCGAAGCGGTAGCTATTGCCGCTGCACCCAATAGTATCTCTCTTCGCTTAAAGCTCATGACTGAATCCCAAAACCTCTACTGGCGTCCAGCAGACTATACCTCGATTACCGCTGTAGGCATTTCCCCCTGCACAGGGTTCCACCGTTAAGGGGAGTTACACCCTTGATGTCGGCGACAACGCCAGCGCCGCTCGCGGGTCCTGCGCGAGATCAGGATGATGTTGCTCGACGAACATACGCAGATCGCGCGGTAAGGCAGCGAGTGACTCGACTTTCTCCCCGTTGGCCACCGTAGTGGTGTGCCCGACAAGCTCACCCATCTTCATCCACGGGCGCCAATTCATAACGTTCGTATAGCTAATCTGGCACGGGGCCGACAGTACCTGGGTGTCGAGTATGTCGCGGGTACTACCGGCATAGGTAATCGATTCACCGTAGGAGCTCATCGGCGTCGGCGCGCTGTCCATGAACAAGCGCGTACGTGTGTCGAGGCGGACCCAGCTACGTTCAGCGTTGACCGTACCCGGGCCGAGCGACGACTCTGATTCGATGCGTATTGCGCCGACACGTTCCGGCGCAACCAGCCCGCCGCGACCAATCACCGCGTCCTGATTCGGTGTTCGCGACATCGGCACATCGACGGTTTCACCGTTGTAGGGGTTCTCGAAACGCTCGAGCACGCGCTTACTGTCCAGGCTGGTGTGATAAGTAACCTCCGCGCGCCGCCCGTTGAAAACGCCGTCGCCTGAGAGCCGGTAGTGCGCGAACGCCACGGCATTCACCGTGAACAGTGGCAACATGGCACTATCCACCACCCCATAGGCAACGCCCTGGAACCACTCGAGCGTCATGCGACCGTCGAGCGCGGCGCGCAACTTCATCAACCCGCGCAGCAGTCCGTCCGGCGTGTGTGTCCAGGCATCAGAATAGCTGGCGGACAGGTCCTGCGCCGCGCCGGTGGCAACCGACGACAGGGCTACGCCGGCCGCCAAGGCAAGTGATTCTCTACGACTGATCATTTCTGGTCTCCCTTGGGCACGCTCAGTGCGACTGTATAAAAACTCGTTTTTTCTATTGCAGCAGGACGGCAGGCAGTCTGCACATCTCGTGT
>JBLIIW010000108.1:0-12962 GCA_047635315.1 Halieaceae bacterium
GAACTGGATCGCTTTCACGTACTGGCCCATGACTACGGCGACACGGTGGCTCAGGAAATGCTGGCGCGCCAGAATGCCGGCAGCGGTAAGGGTGAATGGTTGTCCTGCCTGCTTCTGAATGGTGGGCTGTTTCCGGAAACGCATAGGGCGTTACTTTCACAGCGGCTGCTGCTCAGTCCCCTGGGCTTTATCTTTCGCCACGCGCTGAACAAAGCCAGCCTGCGCAAATCTTTTGATCGGGTTTTCGGCGCTGAGACACGGGCCAGCAACGAGGAAATGGATGCCTTTTGGGCGTTATTTACCCGCGATGGCGGTCGGCGTAATCTGCATCGCCTGATTCACTACATGAACGATCGGCTGGCCAACCGGCAACGCTGGGTAGACGCCCTGCGCGATGCGCGATGCCCCATTGGCCTGATTAATGGCAGTGTGGACCCGATCTCCGGAGAACATATGGTGCAGCGCTTTGAGGAACTGGTTGGCAAGGAGCATTTTATCCAGCACTTGCCCGCTATCGGCCATTATCCGCAGGTTGAGGCGCCGAATCAGGTCAGCGAAGCCTATGGACGTTTTCTGCAAAGCGTCGGCTTGTGAGATCACCGACGGACAGGACCACCGACGGACAGGACAGACAGGCTCTGAGGAGAATTATCCATGAAAAGTAAACGCTACGAACGCGAACTGCGCCTTCTGCAGGCTGAAGTCTGCGCGCTACAGGAGTGGGTAAAAGCCACCGGGCAGCGCGTGATTGTGGTGTTTGAGGGCCGGGATGCCGCCGGCAAGGGCGGTGTTATCAAGGCGCTCACAGAGCGCGTCAGCTCGCGGGTATTTCGCGTGGTAGCGCTGCCTGCTCCATCGGATCGAGAAAAGTCACAGATCTACATGCAGCGATACATCCGGCACTTTCCCGCAGCCGGTGAGATCACCGTATTTGATCGCAGCTGGTACAACCGCGCGGGAGTAGAGCGCGTCATGGGCTTCTGCAGCCACGATGAACAGGCGCGCTTTCTCCGGGAATGCCCCCATTTTGAGCAGGATATGATCGTCGACCAGGGCATCTACTTTCTCAAGTACTGGCTGGAGGTAAGCGAGGAAGTGCAGGAAAAGCGCTTTCGCGACCGCATAGATGATCCGGTCAAACAGTGGAAGCTGTCGCCTATCGATCTGCCATCGCGGGAGCGCTGGTTCGATTACTCGCGCGCCCGGGATGAGATGTTTGCAGCGACCGACACAGAGGTCGCGCCCTGGCATCTGGTCAACTCGGACGATAAGCGCCGTGCGCGGCTCAATCTGATTAGCCACCTGCTCGCGCAAATCCCCTACGAGCAGCAGCCGCGGGGTCCTGCGGTGCTCCCGGAGCGGGACCTGAAGGATGCCTACGATGACGGGTCCAGTATTGCCTATCGACGCTGGGTCTCCGAGCGCTACTGAGCCCTGGAAGCAATCTCTCGCTGCTCCTGGAAGCGCCTAAGCAGCTGCAGCGGCGGGTCAGCGTAGTCCTCAAACCAGCGCGTGGCGTAGCCCTGCAGATTGCTGACGTATTGGGGGCTGGTCTCGTCCAGGCGCATCAGTGATCGGGGTAGGGTGCCGTCAATACGCAGGTAGCGATTGCCCAGAAGCGCCTGGCATTGATGGGCGCTGACTGCGGAACTGCCGCTGAGCATGTGCTCCATCAGGCCGTTTTTGACCCACCCGTAAATCCCCCAATCCTGTGAAGCTTCGCCAATACGGTCCTGTTGTTGCTGCGAGAGGTCCGGCACCGGCCGACCGGTTCCCAGAGACACAACGAACACATCGGCAATGGAGTGGCCCATCGTCAGTGCCTCGGTGATGGCGCAGATACTCGGGTCGTTGGTGGCCAGGGCGCCGTCGATCAGCCAGCGCCGGTTCAGACCTGAGGTTGGCACCGTGGGAAAGAGGGTTGGTGCCGCGGTTGCCGCGTCGCAGATTTCTTCCAGGGTCGGGTTATAGCTGGCATCGTGGCCGCGCCGATTCTTGAAGGTGACCAGTTCACGGTTTATGAAGTCGTAGGCCAGTACCAGCAGATGCTTGTCGGCGATGTCATTGATGCGCGTGTCCTCGCCCATCTGCCGAAAATAGGCTCGCTTGTTAAGACCATCATATTTGGGTTTGCTTTGCATCCGGCCCAGCAGGCGATCCCAGACTGTCTTGTCAAAGATCCGCGACATGTTTTCGGCCCCGTAGATGTCCTTGGCCAGCGTTTCCATGGAGCCGAAGCCGCGAGCGCAGTAGCAGGCGACCAGGGCGCCGGTGCTGACTCCCGCAAAGAAGTCGAAGCTATCGCGCACATCGATACCGCGTTGTGACTCGATCAGGGCGAGAACGTTGACCGGTATGACGCCGCGCACGCCACCGCCGTCTACGGAAAGAATCAGTATGGGCTTCCGCATCGTCATGAGCGCATCCCCGTTCTAATCCATTTAAACTCGCGTGTTATTATCCGTCATCTTACAGCCCGGTATCGTCAATTTGTTAAGCGGAAACGGGGCTTTTCGTCGGCGCCTGCTAACGCTTATTCGGCCTCAGATCCGAGGCTGGCCGGCGTGGGCGAAATGCAGTTCGATGCGGAAAAAAAACAGTAATAATTACTAAGCGGTATTTCGATGCAATGGATGAGTAAGTCATTTACGGGCTTGTTTCTGGCCAGTCTGGTCTTGTTTACACAATCGGTAGCGGCGCGAAACGTGTCCTGTCTGGGGCGCGTAGAGCCGGAAAACGGCGTCTATGAACTGGCGGGTCCCTCGGCCCTTGCGGTGGTCCGGGACCTGATGGTCAGTGTCGGCGATCAGGTCGAGAAGGGCGCGCTGCTCGCCACTATGGACACCTATCCGCTGGTTCGCGCCCAGGTAGGGGGTGCGCAGGCCGCCCTCGACTTCGCGCGAGGAACCCTGGAGCGCGAGCGCAATCTCCAGGGTATGTCCTCAAAAGCACGCGTGGACGAAGCCGAGCGCGATGTGCTGATGGGCGAGGCGGAACTGGCGGCGGCCAAAGCCCGTCTTGAGCGCGCGCAGGTGCGCGCCCCGGTGGATGGTGAAATTCTTGTGATCCACGCCCGCGAGGGCGAACGCATCGGCGACGATGGTCTGTTGGAACTGGGTCAGACACGGCGCATGTTTGTGGTGGCGGAGGTCTATGAGACGGATATAGGTCTGGTCGAGCTTGGACAGCCGGCAATCATTAGCGGTCCCGCTCTGGATGGTCTGCTGACGGGCTCCGTGCATGAAATTGGCAAGGTTGTCGGGCGCATCGATTCGCTTGCACTGGATCCGGTGGCACGCACGGACTCACGGGTCGTGGAGGTCAAGATATTGCTGGATGATCCGACCCAGGTAGCGGGACTCACCAATCTGCAGGTAGACGTAGAGATCGGCGAGTGATGCTGGGCCGTGTACCTTATGCCTGGCTGCAACTCAGCCACGAGAAGCTGCGCCTGCTCGCTGCGGTAGGTGGTATTTCCTTCGCTGTTGTTCTCGTTTTTATGCAGCTCGGCCTGCGCGAGGCTCTCTTTGACAGTGCGGTGCGCCTGCACCAGCGCATGGATTACAAACTGATCATGCTCAGCCCGCGCACGACCTTTTTGGCGCAGGCGCGGAGCTTTCCGCGCAACCGCCTGTTCCAGGTGGCCGGGGTCGATGGGGTGGCCTCCGTATCACCGCTCTATATGCATCTCGCTGCGCTTTACTACGAGAATTCGCCGAATACCCATCGCAAGGCGCTTGCGATAGGTATTGATCCCTCTGATGACAACATTACGATTGCTGGCGTGAACAACTTTATGCAGCGGCTGCGCGAGCCCGATACGTTGATTATGGATCGTTACGCGCGCAAGGAGTTTCGGCCAATAATCGCCGATCACAGCGCGGGTAAACCCGTCGAGCTGCAACTCAACGAGCGTCACGTGGAACTCATAGGCCTGTATGGCCTGGGCACCTCCTTTGGGGTGGATGCCTCGATCATCACCAGCGACCTGAACTTTCGGCGCATTTTCCCGAATCGACCTGCGGGCAATATCGATTTGGGCCTTATTCGTATTGAGCCGGGACAGGATATCGAGGCCCTGCGCGCGGAGATCAGCGCATTTCTGCCTGGGGACGTTATCGTGCTCACCCAGGCCGAGTATGTGCAGCGCGAGGTGGATTACTGGAACGGCGCGACGCCCATTGGCTATATCTTCACCCTGGGTGCGGTTATTGGCGTGCTTGTTGGCGTGATTATCGTTTACCAGATTCTCTACTCCGATGTGACCACCCATCTGCCGGAGTATGCGACGCTCAAAGCGATCGGCTACACCAACGGCTATCTCACCCGCCTGGTGCTTCAGGAGGCCGCGATCCTGTCTGTGCTGGGATTCCTACCGGCGCTCGGACTGGCGATGCTGCTTTACTCCCAGGCGGCTGCGGCCACTCAGCTGCCATTGATTATGACGCCCGAGCGCGCCATCACGGTGTTCGTACTTACGCTGTTTATGTGCGCCCTGTCAGGGCTCATAGCGGTGCGCAAACTGAAGACCATTGATCCCGCCGAGGTATTTGCGTGACTGGCGTTGTCGTCGAGGGCCTTAGCTACAGCCATCGCCAGGGCAAGCATGAACGGGCGGTGCTGCAGGATATCAACGTCAGCTTTCAACCGGGGGCTATAACCGTTCTCACGGGCCCCTCCGGCGCGGGAAAGAGCACGCTGATCACCATTATCGGCGGTCTGCGCAAGGCCCTTGAGGGCAGTGTGCGAGTGCTGGGAATGGAGCTCGTCGGGGCCAGCGAGCGGCAGCGGGTGGCTACCCGGCGGCAGATCGGTTTTATCTTTCAGCAGCACAATCTGTCTGCGTCACTGTCTGTACGCCAGAATATTCTCATGGGCTTACAGCTGGGCGCCCCGCTCAGCCGGCGTGAAAAGCAAAGCCGTATCGAGTCGATCGCGGATACCCTGGGACTGGACGGGCAACTGGACAAATACCCCGGCCAGTTGTCCGGTGGACAGCAGCAGCGTGCGGGAATTGCCCGGGCCCTGGTCAACAAGCCGCGACTCATCCTCGCGGATGAGCCCACGGCCTCCCTTGACCGGGTGTCCGGCGAGTCAGTGATGGGTCTGCTGCATGATCTTGCGGTAGAGAGCGGCGCGACGATTCTTCTGGTAACCCATGACAAGCGCGTACTGGATAAAGCAGATGCCCTGGTGACCCTCGAGGACGGGCGGATCGCCCGGCCGACCGACGGTTTGCTCGGCGAAACGGCGATGGCAGTGCGCACTATCCGTCACCTGGGGAGCGGTCATCTCGGGCGCTTGCTGGCCTTCGGTAATGCCCTGGCCCAGGTCGCATTGGCGGACAACGAACTGGCTGATGAGGAACTGGAGCTGATTCGTGAGCGCCTAGGCGGGAGCGGGCTTCTTAGCGCTACGGAGCTCGAGTTTGTGCTGGAACTGGTTCTGGCTATGGGGCAGGCATGGGGCGACCAACATGGCTCCGAGACCGAGCGTGCGTCCATGTTGCAGGCGCTGGAGGATGTTGCATTGGTTGATCAGGTAATTAGCCCCGCCGAGCGCGCGGTTATCGACAGCCTGATGGTGGGGCCCTCGTCGCACTGACATGAGGCACCTTCTGCCGGCGCGATGCATTCGCATTGATCCCGCTCTTGGCTCTACAATTCGCCCCCCATTAATCAGCAGTGACTGTCATGTATAAGATCCGCACCTACAACACGATTTCCGTGAAGGGGCTGAACCGCTTCAGCCGCGAGCATTACGAGGTGGCCAGCGAGCTGCCGCACCCGGATGCCTTTCTGCTGCGCAGCCAGAAGCTGCGCGATGTGGAATTGCCCGACAGCCTTCAAGCGATCGGCCGCGCGGGGGCGGGCGTCAATAACGTACCGCTGGATCGCTGCAGCGACAAGGGCATAGTGGTTTTCAACGCTCCGGGCGCCAATGCCAACGCGGTTAAAGAGCTGGTGCTGGCGGGGATGCTGCTGGCGGCCAGGGATATCCATCAGGGTATGCAGTTCGTAGAAACCCTCGCCCCCCAGGATGGTCTGGATGCGCTGCTGGAAAAGGAAAAGAAACGTTTTTCGGGTACGGAGCTGACCGGCAAGACCCTCGGTGTGGTGGGGCTGGGGAACATCGGCTCCCTGGTGGCCAATATGGCTTTGGCACTGGGTATGAAAGTCATCGGCTACGACCCGGCGATTAGCGTGGAGGCCGCCTGGCGCCTTTCCAGTGATGTGCAGAAGATGGATAACCTGAAGAGCGTCTTCGGTCGCGCAGACTACGTGAGCCTGCATTTGCCGGTTCTCGATGTAACTCGGGGCCTCATTAATGACCGTCTCCTGAGCGCTGCGCGGCCATCGCTGGTGCTCCTTAACTTTGCCCGCGGTGAGATCGTCGATAACGCGGCCATTGCCCGGGCCCTCGACGAGGGTCGCATGCATCGTTACGTGTCGGATTTCCCCGCCAGTGAAACCCTCGGGCACCCGGGGATGTTGCAGATGCCTCATATTGGCGCGAGTACCGGGGAGGCGGAGGAGAATTGTGCTGTTATGGTTGCGGACCAACTGATGGATTTTCTCGAGAACGGCAACATCCGCAACTCTGTGAATTTCCCGACCATCGCTCTGCCGCGCGTCACGCCGGTTCGCCTCACCATCAGCAACCGCAACGTGCCCCGGGTTCTCAACCAGATCACAGCGATCATCGCTGACCATGAGATCAACATTGTGGATATGCTGAACAAGAGCCGCGACGATGTGGCCTACAATATTATTGATCTTGAGACCTGTCCCAGTGACAGCTCCTTGGCGGCGCTGAACTCTATCGATGAGGTGATAAAACTGCGGGTGATGAGCGACTGATCTGGCACCGGGCGCGCAGACGGCGGTGCAACTGGGGGTTGCCAAGCCCAATGCCAGAATTGTGGCAAGCTGTGCGCTTGGCACCGGCGGTGCTGTGTGCGATCCGCTAAACGAGGAGATAAATTGATGAGCGAGCTCACCCGACGGAAGTTTTTCTGGGCCGGCGCGGCGGCGACCGCGCTGCCCTTCGCAGTGGGCAGCGGGATAAGCGCGGCCAGCCCGGGCTCGGCGATGCGCGGTGTGCGCGCCGACAGTATCGTGGTCGGCGGCAGACTGCTGACTATGGATCCGGATCAGCCCGAGGCTGAAGCCATGGCTATCCGCGGCGATCGAATACTCGCTGTGGGTAGCCGCAGCGATATGGAAAACCTCCGCGGGCCCGCCACGGTGATGGTGGATGCGACCGGTATGACGGTGGTGCCCGGGTTTATCGACAGCCACAGCCATCCGCTGCTCGCCGAAGAGGCGGTTGGTGTCAACGTCAACCTGCGCTCCATCACTGAGGTACAGCAGGCGCTCGCCAGGCAGGCGGCGAAGACGCCGCCCGGCGTGTGGATACAGGGCGTGATGTATGACGACACGAAATTCAGCGAGGGCCGCCCCCTCAACCGCCGCGATATCGACGCGGTGGTAAGCGAACATCCGGTATTTGTGGCACACCGCGGCGGGCACACGGCAGTGGTTAACAGTCGCGCCTTCGAAGTGGCCGCTGTGAGTATGGATACGCCAGACCCTTTTGGCGGGAAGTTCTTCAGAGAAGCCGGGGAGCTCACTGGCAAGGTGGCGGAGCACGCCCTCGATGTTTTTCGCAGCGCCGGTACCTGGCCTGAGATCAATCGCGAGGTGCGTCGCCAGGCGGCCACTATTGCTTCAAGAAACATGGCCGCGGCCGGGCTGACATCCACCACCGACGCCTATGGGGATCGCGATGCCTTTATTGCCTATCAGGACGCACTGGCGGCGGGCGAAATGTATTTCCGCCTTTCCTTCATGCCCGGTGGTAACAGCGAAGTGTATCGAGGTCTCAAGGCAGCTGGCATGCGCTCGGGATTTGGCGACGACATGCTGCGTATCGGGGCGGTCAAGTTCTCGGCGGATGGCTCTGCATCGGAGCGCACCATGAGTATGAGCACCCCCTATCAGGGGCGTCCGGATGACTATGGCATCCTGACCATGACCGAGGAAGAAATCGATGCCGCTGTCGATGACGCCTATGCCCATGGGTTTCGTATTGGTATACACGCCAATGGCGACGTGGCCATCGATCGCGTGCTAAACGCTTACGAACGCGTGCTGGCGGGCCATGCGGGTGCAAATCCTCGCTACCGTATAGAGCACTGCTCCCTGATGAATGCGGAGCTGCTGACGCGTATCCGGGATGCGGGGGTAATACCCACGCCCTTCTATACCTATGCGCACTACCACGGGAACAAGTGGGTTGAGTATGGGCCGGAGAAAATGGAGTCCATGTTTGCGCATCGCAGCTTTCTGGATTACGGCATCCCGGTGGCGCCGGCGTCCGATTACACACCCGGTCCCTACGAACCGATGATGGCGATCCAGAGCATGGTGACGCGCAAGGATATGCAGGGGCGTACCTGGGGGCCGAGCCAACGCATCAGCGTTGATGAGGCCCTGCAGATATGTACCCGCCACGGGGCCTTCGCGTCCTTTGAGGAGAACCTCAAGGGGACCCTGACAGCCGGGAAGCTCGCAGATTACGTCTTACTGGAGTCCGATCCTCACCGGGTAGATCCCGATGCGATACAGGATATAGCAGTAATACGGACGGTCCTGGGCGGACGCGTAACCCACGAGGCATAGGCAGGGCCACAGTCTTCCCGGGTGATTGTCGCTATCGGTATGTGAGCTCCCGTATGTGAGCTCCTGAGCGGCGCGGCGCGTTTTCAGGAGAATAGATCCGGGGTGCGGCCCTCGACCTCAACCTGCACTGCATCGCCAATGGAGATGCTTCCGGCTCTGAGAATGCGGCAGCATAGGCCCCCGTGTCCGAGCATTGCGGCGACGCTCCCTTTGCCCAGGGCGGTTTCCATACGCGAGCAGGGGTGGCAGAGAGCATTGGCCTCGAACAGGGCGTCGTTTATAGAAAAACGCTGGTAGCGCAGCGCATGCAGATTGATTCCGGATACCACCAGATTGCGGCGCAGCAGAGCCGGGTCTATGGCCTTCTTCCCCAGGAAATGACTGATCTGCTCCATGAACTCGCGGGAGATGATAGTAACCTGCCGCCCGGATCCGGGTTTTTTATCCATACGATGATCACCCTCCAGCCCGCGCCCGACCACAGCCAGCGCGTGCCCGGGTGTGGCGATGCTCGAACGCCTCTCCGTGCGCAGGCCGATCCATTCCAGGATGCCCGGGGGCAGATCCCGGGCAAAGCGATCCAGAGGATTACTTCTTTTGGGTTGCTTGAGCTTTTGCGCGCGGCCTGTCTGCATTAGCGGGGCGTCAGGGCGGCAGGGCGGCAGGCTTCCGCCCACGGCTGTGAGCGGCTGATCAGGGGATCATCACCGTAAACTGGCCCGGCATAAGTATGGAAATCATCCCGGCCCAGGTGCACATGCATTTGGACATATTGTTGAGGGCGGGGAAGTTGTTGATCATAACGGTAGGAGGCCCCCCCGGTATCCAGGGTGCCGGTATGACGGGCATACAGGGCACCGGCGTTGGTACCCCAAGAGCGGCGGCTGTGGCCGCTATAAACATCGGGTTTGATGGCGACATGCACATCCCGAATGGCGGAATGTTAACCATAGGAATCATGTCCATGATGGTCGCTGCCGGCGGCCCACTTGCCATAACGGGCGGGCCTTTGGGCACCACAACTAACGTGCTTGGCGCAAGACCAAATATGCATTTAAGCATAGCGCCCGATATGACTTGCTGGCTCATTAGCTATTCCTCCCTAGCAGGTTTTCCACGGGCCTTTCTACCCGCCTTCTAACGGTTCTCTCACCGGTCTCACTGTCTGTGCCAGCCACGTGATCCGGGTCTCGCCGTGCTGCCATTTTAGCTGATTTCACTGCGAGACGATGTGAGTCTACCGCATCGGGGCGGACCTGGCTCAGGGGTTTGATATCCTGTTGCGCGCGCTCCCGCCGTCAGCGACTCTGCCTGCACGGCTGGTCTGAATGTGGCCATCCTGCTGGCCACCGAGCCCTGTGCCACTGCAGGGTCCAGCGCGCTGTTGCATCTGTACAGGTCGCGCTGGTATCAGGCGAGCATTCTGGTCCCCGACTCAGTTGCGGAATTTAGCGACTGCGGTGAGGAGCTGCCGGCAGGTTATCTGGCCCACGAGCTTGCCGTCTCGTACCACCGGGCGTCGCCGCTTGTTCTGGTTCAGCATGTCCTGGGCGATATTAACGATGTCCTCGTCCGGATGCGCCACTATGAGATTGTCCGATGACATAAAGTCGCTGACCTGACCCACGCGATTGCTATCGTTGTAAATCGCACTCAATATCGCCTTGAGGCAGTCCATCTCAGAGAGGACACCGACCAGATTTTCCGACTCATCGACCACACAGACGCCGGAGATTTTGTTGTCCACGATAACCTGCATGGCACTTTCGATACTGTCGCTCGGCTTGACCTTGACGGGCTTTTGCAGCATGTAGTCGCTGATGTGCACTGATTTGAGCATACGCCTCTCCTTGTGATCGTCCCTTGCTTGGGGCCGTTACTTGTCGCTTTTTATCCGCGGCCTTGCGGGCGCATGTTTTCTGTCCGGTGCACGCTGTCGCCCGCCAGACAACCCATCAGAACATCGTCGACAGGTACTGCATGAGCGTCTGCGGCACTAGCCCAAGGGCCAGAATACCGGCCAGCAGAGCCACGGTCACCGCGCGCATACTCAGGCTCAGTGGGGCCACTTCATCACCGCCGGAGTCGCTTCGGGTCATGCAGTAGATTACCCGCAGATAGTAGTAGATCCCCAGCGCCGTGCCGACAATCAGGAGTGCCAGCAGTACCCAGTGCTCACCGGCCACGGCGACGCTGTAGATATAGAGTTTGCCAATAAAGCCGGCTGTCAGCGGGATGCCGGCCATGGACAGCATGGCAAACAGCATCAGGGTCGCCAGCAGTGGTTGTCGCCAAAAGAGGCCGCTCAGGCTATCCACAGATAAACCGACGGAGGGGTCGCTGCGCGGATGTAATTGTGCCAGCACTGCGAAAGCTGCAACCACTGTGGGTATATAGGCGATCAGGTAGTAAAGGGCGGCTTCGCCGGCGAGCGCACGCAGCGCGGGGTCTGCGGCCGGCGAAAAAATGATCAGTACATAACCCATGTGCGCAATCGAAGAGTAGGCCAGCATCCGCTTGATGTTGTCCTGCAGCAGTGCAAGAAGATTACCGACGACCATGCTGAGCGCGGCAAATAGTGCGGTCACTTCAACCAGGGCCGGGAAGCGGAACAGATCTGCCTCGATGAACAGGCGCAGCAGCACGATGAAGGGCGCTACCTTGGCAACGGAGGCCAGAAAGCCCGTGACCGGTGTGGGAGCCCCCTCGTAAACATCCGGCGTCCATAGATGTAGCGGGGCGGCTGAAAGTTTGAAGCCCAGACCTACGAGTATCAGGCCGCCGCCAAGGAGCAGAACTCCGGAGCCGAGTTCAGAGGCGGCCAGCCCGGCCCCAAGGCCCTCGAAGGATAGCGAGCCGGTCGCCGCATAGAGCAGCGCGAAGCCGAACAGCAGCATGGCGGTTGCTGCGCCGGAGAGCACCAGGTACTTGGTTGCGGCCTCCACCGGTCTTTGTTGCATGCTCGGGTATGCCACCAGCGCGTAGAGCGATACGGAGAGTAATTCCAGGCCCAACAGCAAGGAGGCAACGTGCACCGCATAGACCAGCACCGATGCTCCGAGCGTCGCCAGTATCAGCAGCAGGTAGTATTCATCCGGCTGATCGGACTCGTTTTGAATGGTTGCTCCAGAGAGCACTGCGGTGGCCGCTGCGGTGACTGAAAAGACCGCGCACAACAGTAGCGCCATGGGATCGGCCAGCAACAGGGGCGTGACCTGCTGCGTTGGCCCTGTGGCGGCCCACAGACATAGCAGGGCGCTGATCGCGAAGATGGCGACCGACAACAGCCGCGTCAATGCGGGGCGTCGGCGAATCGCTATTTGCAGCATGAGCAGCAGCGAGCCGCCGCTCAGTGACAGGAGCGGCGCCAGACTCATGAAATCGGTACTATTCAAGACGCGGCTCCAGCTGTCAGCACCAGCGTCGGCAGGTTCATGGCCTCGTACATTCCCTCAAGCATCGGTTGGACGAGGTCGAACACGGGTTGTGGATAGAGTCCCAGCCACAGCAGCGCCAGCATCATGGCGCCCATAGTCAGCATCTCTAGTCCGCCGAAATCGGCCATTTCTCGCCTGCTGTCAGGCTTGCCAAAGAATGCCTGCTGCAACATCCACAGGGAGTAGACCGCGGCGGTAACCATGCCCACAGCGGCCAGTGCGGTCAGCCAGGGGTGCACCGCAAAGAGGCCCAGGAGGACCAGGAATTCAGCGACAAAGTTCCCGAGGCCGGGGATGCCCAATGAGGCGAGAGCGAAGAACATGGCGCAGGCACCCATCCGTGGTGCGTTGTGCCAGAGACCGCCCATCTGACGCATATCGCGCGTATGTAGTCGGTGCTGTAGCGCGCCGGCCATCATGAACAATGCCGCGGTGCTCACACCGTGCGCCACCATCTGCATTACCGCGCCTTTAATAGCGAGGTCATTCAACGCATAGAGGCCGAGCATGACAAAGCCCATGTGGCTGACGGAACTGTAGGCCACCAGACGTTTGAAATCGGTTTGCGCGAAGGCCAGCAAGGCGCCGTAGATTATCCCGGCAATACCCAGCGCGATGGCCACGGGCGCGAACTGCAGTGAGGCCTCCGGGAACAGCGGCAGGCAAAATCGCAGCAAGCCATAAGCCCCGGTCTTGAGAAGAATCCCGGCCAGCAGCACACTGCCGGCGGTGGGTGCCTGGGTGTGCGCATCCGGCAGCCAGGTGTGGAAGGGGAATATGGGCAGCTTGACCGTGAAGGCGATAAAGAATCCGAGCATCAGCCAGAAGGCCGCCCGCGGAT
>JBLIIW010000109.1:0-12811 GCA_047635315.1 Halieaceae bacterium
GATTTCAGCCTTCCGCGGGCGTAGATTAGCGCTGCCAATACCCAGCTCAGACAGTGGTCCGAGTGCTTTGATGAAGGCGGTTTTTACCGTGTTTGGCAGACCGGCAGCAGCTGCGTCCTTGAGGCTGAGTTCACCGTTTTCAAGTCCCTGGAGCTGTACCAACTCACGCTCCAGTGATGCGGCCTGTTCACTTTGCACTGCGTCCAGTTCTTGTAGCTGGTTGGCTTTCCACGCGCTGCCACTCAAGATGGCGTAAAACACTGAAGCAAGCGTCAGAACCATAACCAGCTGCAGGCTCCGTTCGCGCCACAGCAGTCGCAAATCCTGTCTAAGTAGGGGCCCTAACATATCGCTTTGTCCATTAAACGAGCGGCCGTGCGCGTCTGGCTAGCAACAGCGCAAGGGCAAAGGGGGCAATCGCCCATACGAACAGAAGCCATAGATCGGCTCGGTGCCTGCTTAGCACCTGGGCGGTTGCCGGCGGTTCGTAAACAAACGCCGGCACCGTGTCCCATGTCTGCTCCGGGGCCACGTAAAAGCGCTTGCCGGCTCCTTCCACAGCTTGAACACCATTGAGCTGGCTAACAAAGGCGCGGCGGTACTCTTCAGCTGCCACACTGAAATGACGCTGCGCATAGGCGTCTGTGCCGGCCATCGCCATTGATAGCTGGCGAATCGCGAGCGCGGGCGACAGCAAAGACGCTAGCTGTTGCAGCCGTCGCTGGGCTTCGTAGGTCTGCCATAGCTGATCGAAGTTGTAGTCAAATATCGGAGCGTCTACTTCTTCGAGTCGCTGCAAAAACACAGCTGTAAAATTCACGGGGAGTTGGTCGATGGAATCCACTTGGTATTGGGTGAGCAGCTCGCTCGATAGCTGAGCGCGAATCTCTGCAACACGCACTCGAGGATCCTGGTCCAGGCCCGCATCGTTGCCTTCTCCGCGGCGGATTCCGGCCCAGAATTCGGATGGCGTGGGGGTAGAGTAGACCGCTCCGGCGAGATCGGTGGCCACTCGGGGTACAACAATGGTGATCAGAAGCCACAGTGCCGTCAGCGCAAAAAAGGCGTTGCGACGAGTCCGCGAAACCGTGGAGATCAATAGCGACAGTCCGGCGAAGCTGGTCAGGTATAGAAGGTAGCCTGCGGCCATCCATGCGAGCCTGGGTGCTGCGCCATGCTGATCGACCGGCGGCGCCGCCAGCCAAAAGCCAATGAGGCACAGAGCAATCAGCGGGATAACAATTACCAGTATCGCACCCAGCGCGGCAATTCCCTTACCCAGCAGCATTTGCGGCAGGCTCAAGCCCTGACTCATGGCAAGGCTGAGGGTGCCGCCTTCACGTTCGCCGGCCACGGTCCCAAAGGTCATTACGATAACAAAGAGCGGCACAATGAATTGCAGTACCCAGGCCACCGAAAGCTGTTCTGTGCGAGAAAAATCAGCGTTATCTTCGGCGGGTCTGAATTCCGGCAGGTTCATGCGGTGGGCTTCAAGCCAGATCATAGAGCCCATGTAGGGGCTGGCACCGGGGTCGAGAGCCGAGGGCAGTAAAACCGGCCGAAACGCATACTGCCCAAAATGCGCCGCTGCGTGGGGGTTTTTGGCGCCCTGTTCGAGAAAGTTGTCGCGTTCTACCTTACTGGCCAGCGATTGCTCCAGGAGCTGCTGTCGAGCGATCTGAAAGCCGCTTAGCGCAGCGACTGCGATGAGAATCACGCAGGTGAAAGCCAACCAACGAAATCGTCCATCGCGAATGATTTCCTTGATTTCTTTACGAGCTACTACGGCGTACATGGATTCGTAATTTCCTTGAGAGTGGGGTCAATCAACCGCGGGTCAGTCGTGCATATGCTGCAGATAGAGCTGCTCAATATCGCTGTGTGCCATGTTGCTGGTTGCAAAAAAATCCACGAGCTTGCCCTGTTTCATAATACCGATGTGGGTACCAATTTCCTTAGCGCGAAACACGTCGTGGGTGGCCATCAGGGCGGCAACGCCATCAGCGGCAACTTCCTTGAGGAGTTCGGTAAATTCGTTCGCTGCTTTGGGGTCCAATCCCGAAAGGGGTTCGTCCATGATCAGGGCGCGGGCGTTCTTGGCCAGCGCTATGGCGATGCCAACTTTCTGCCGCATACCCTTGGAGTAGGTGCTCAGAGGCTTGTCCAATACTCCTGACTGGAGACCAACCCGGTTGGCGAGATCGTCGGCGCTGCTCTTGCTGATGGGAGTGCCAGAGATCTCAGCAAAATACTCGAGATTCTCCCGTCCGCTAAGTGCGCCGTAGAGGTTTACCACTTCGGGTATGTAGGCGAGCAGGGCCTTGGTGTGCAGCGGCTCAACAGCGACATCATGGCCGCTCACCAGAGCCTGGCCGCCAGAGCGGCTAATGAAATTCAGAAATAGCTGAATGGTGGTGGTCTTGCCGGCGCCGTTAGCGCCCAGCAGGCAGCACACCTGCCCTGATTCCACGGTGAGATTGAGGCTGTTCAACGCAGTGGTTGAGCCGTACTGTTTGCTCAGATTGATCGCCTGCAGCAAGTGAATTTCCTCTGGCTAAAAAACGGGATTGTGTAGGGGCTCACTGTGGCGAAAAAGGCTATCACGAATCGGTGGTATACAGTCAGCTTCGCCGTTACGTTGGGCATGGCAGACACTGAGCCAACAAAATATACGCTGCGTGCCTCCAGCACCTGATTTACGGTAGCACGCATGGGCAGCATCACCGGCTTGCTAACTTCAATCTCACGCACCGGCGAATAGATTAGGCAATAGCACTGGCAAGTGTTTGGCCGGAAAACGCAAGGAGACAGGACCCTTGGGCGTTGAGGACGCCAGCAACTTCTCGTTCTCGATTAACTGCTTGAGAACCCGTTGCGCGGAGCGTTGTGCTATGCCGGTAATGCGCTCAATCTCTCGGCGCTCAAATTTCCCACGCCGAAACGCCTCATCCAGCAAAAAGAACGCTTCTGGCTTGAGCGTGTCAGACCGATAAACCAGTTTCTGAAGCCGGTTAAAGTATAAGCAATATAAGTGGGGTACTGGGAAGACATCCACTCGCGCCAGCCAGATCGTTGACGCGAAGATGACGCTAAATCATCTCGAAATCGCGCTCGTATCGGCTCCCTCACAGACCTTTTCTATCCATTCCCGGGCAGAAGCACACAGCAACCTATGCCGACTATCGTTCAGTGGCGTCTCTGCTGATTGACCTGTGATATTACGGCCTACTTCTCGGCGAAAAGAGGCAAGAGCCTGCCCCACTTTACAGCGTACTCCTGTTGATGGGTATCAGGTATGTGCCGGGTGGAGCCCGAGAGGGTGGCACCAGAATCGGCCGAACAGGTGTGGTCTGTTCTTTCTGGCGCAGGTGATTCAGGATCCGATAGATGACGTCCTGGTCTTCAATACACGCAATGATTTTCAACGACCCGCCACACCGACCACAGGTCTCTACAAGGTGAATTGAGAAGGTGAGGCCGCACAGCTATGGATCTATGGGCGTCACCCATCCCCCGGCATAGTCGGATGCTCTAAGATTTATCAGTCGATGATTACATCACCGCACCCGGCTTCGTGCGAATTTATAGTCGGCAGTTCGTTGGTGGTCAGCCTGGAGACACCCGAGCACTCAAGGTGCTACGTATCGGCGCTCCCTGCGCCAGTAACCGGGTAATGATACCGCAGCCCCTGGCTATTTCAGGGCTTCAACGCCAGCTACTCGGTTCAGCATGTGCTAGCGCGTAATAGTGATGTCGTCGCTGCAAGAGCCGTCACATGCTGGAGACTCGCCGCTTTGCCGCCTACTTCGCGAAGAGCCTGAAGTGAAGTATGCGTTTATGAAATTGTATTCAGGCATTTTTCGGACGGTGATCATGGCCCGCGTGTTGGGCGTATCCCGTAGTGGCTTTTACGCATGGCGTCAGCGGGCCAGCAGGCCCTCGGTCCGCCGACAGCGGCAGGTATTATTGGACGAACGCACAGCGGCGGCATTTAAGGCGAGAAAGAGTCGCTTAGTGCAGTGTCCACTGTTCGCGGGCAGGATCATGATGTTCGTGGTTTAAAGAAAAGGACGACTTGCACTGCGATGCATCGGTGGAACAACGAAACCTCAGGCGCTACCGGACTGGGAAATTGCGGAAACCGATTCATTGGGAAATGACCAATCTTAACTCGATGTTCAAGAAGATCTACGCCCCGAATAGCTGCCATTCCGATTCCGCCGTTACGAGTTTTGAACGCATCTTTTATTTAGGTGGTCTACTGGACCCGCATTGAGCGGTAGCTGATCGATCAGTTGGACAACAGCCTGAGATTGCTCTGTATTCTGGGCCTGAGCATTGCAGAGGCCAGCTGGAATACTTTGACATTCTCCAGGAGCGGAGACCCCTTTTATCGGACCAATATCGGCTGAGCACGATTGGAGGTGGTTCGTGAAATAGCTCGGACTACAGAACGAGAAAACAGGATAAATGTTGCAGCTGATTTGTGTATGCGAGCGAGCCGCAGCCCAGAAGATGGAGACGTAACGCGCAGCTCTGTCAATAAGCTGAGAGTGCTAAAAATCTTATTGGATATCGCCATTAAGCTTAAGCCTTGGCTATCTATGGCCTAATCACTCGGCGTGCCAACTAGGAAATCATCCATCGAATTCTTAAGCGGGTAGGAGAACCGTTTTTGCCCGGCTAAGAAGATCGGCCGTCAGGAATAAACGAAATCTGGATATCCAAATCGAGGTAGTCAGTGCTTCCTGCGGATTAGGGCGGTTTACAATCTGTTGCATATCAGGAATGTGGTGCGAGATGCTCCGTTTTAAAAAAAACCGCGGTAACGTGACGTAAAAGAACACATACAGAAATCATTGGAACTATGTAAGCTGACTTTAGGGCTCGAGAAAGCCTCGATTTTCGTAACTCGCTCACTCGACGATCACGTGGTGCTGCAGTGTTTTGATGACCACCCCAGCCCTACGGATTTGTGTCGCAGAAAATAGTCATACCCTTCGTAAAAGCCATCTAAATCTTAGCGCCTGACTGGATATTGTAATGCAGTAACATCGTTGTCGGGGCTGACCGACATCTCTACGAAATGAGGAGCGTTCGATCATTTTAACCCGACGTATCGTTCGCTTATTAAGAGTCAAACCAACCTTCAGCTTCCAATGCTGCCCATATTTTCTGGACGACTTCTCCGCCACGCTGCATCACCATATTGGTGTCGACAACTTGAAGTCTACCGTCTTGTACCTGAATAACGCCAGCGGTCATAACGTGACGAACGGAACACCCGCTTGCGTAGAGAAGGTTGTTCAGAGGTTCAGGGGGGAGCGCACCTGACCCAACCTGGAACCCGCTAACATCGACAGCAACAAGATCGGCTTGCGCGCCTTCTTCGATCCGCCCGAGGTCATTACGGCGCAGGGCATCAGCCGGGTAGAGCGTTGCACCGCGAATAGCCTCCTCCATAGTCGGCGCTTCAATCGGTAAATCTGACCGGCCTTTCAAGAGATGATAACGAGCCTGCCCGCTGACCACCGCTAGTTTGAGCGTCTCAAGATAGTTGTTCGAATGAGTGTCAATGCCAATATTGGTTCTGATGCCATGACCGAGGGCTTCAGGATATGGCTGTGTCGCGCCGCCAACCCCGGCCATCGAGGGACAGTGAGAATATACGGCGCCATTGCGGCGCAAAATCGGGGCGTCGATTTTCCAGTCCGGAAAGCCAAAATGCGCGGCAAAAAAAGGACCCTCAAAAAATCCGAAGTCCTCACACCATTGCGCCGAAGTGCGACTCCAGCGCCGCTGCATAGTCGCGTTCTCCTGTGGATGCCACGCAAGGTGGGTATGAATTCCGCTTCCCAGCTCCTTGGCCGCTGCTGCGACGGCCCGCATCGTTGCCGGCGTATGAAAATCGCAAGCCATTGGCGTCAGCATCGGGATGATTCGCCCATCAGCCGCGCCGGCGTGCTTGTACCCGAAGGCTAGATTTTGTTCTATTTCGGCCAGGGTCTCGGGTTCGGCTGCGTTCAGCGCGCGTTCATCCTGTGAAGAAATTATTGGTACCAAACGCGTGATATTGGGAAGCATGGCTCCTGGATAACCCCTGGCCCCGAAAGACTTGGCCACGCGAACGTAGGATTCCGCCTGCCGCAAGGTACAGCTCATCTCCAGCTGGGTTGTGCAACCGCTCATGATGAGCTCGGCGAGGTTAAACTGCGTGAGCGTGTCGAGCTCGTCGTCATCCAACAATTCCTCGACCAGGAGCAGTGGCCGAAGGTCAGAGCGACCCAATTCGATGATACCCCTTGTGGGGGTGCCGCTGGCCACATGATTATGGCCGCTGATAAAGCCTGGCATGAGCAGGCAGCCGCCCATCTCCAGCCTTGGTATAGATGCTGGCAACGGTTTATCCTGTACCGCTGCAATACGCCCATGGCGGACAAGGACGTGCATATTCCGCTGAAGGTGCGCTCTTCCATCCTGCCACTGAAGCAACCATCCCGGCTCAAGCGCAAGCTCCGAAACCGGTTCGTTCACGGAAGTCGCTAGGGTGGGGCGGGAGTCGGCAATTAACCCACCGAGCGCTCCGCCACCAGCCCCCAATTTCAGGAGGTTTCTTCTCGATATACTTCCGTGCATCGCCATGGCCCAGGGTCTTTTCGCGAATTCCAACATAGTTTAGATACCGCCGTTTAATAAACAAGACCGAATACGAGGTTACTCATCTAGTGGACAGAACTGGACTAGGTATAAGCAATATAAATGGGGTACTGGGAAGAAATGCACTCGCGCCAGCCAGATCCTTGACGCGAGGATGACGCTAAATCATCCCGAAATCGCGCTCGTATCGGCTCCCTCACAGATCTTTTCTATCCATTCCCGGGCAGAAGCACACAGAAATCTATGCCGACTATCGTTCAGTGGCGTCTCTGCTGATTGACCTGTGATATTACGGCCTAAAAATTGTGACCGATAAACTGCAAAGTTATGGAGTTTCTCATCGGGAGTTGATGCCGGATGTGATTCATAGCACCGAACAGTATGAGAATAATCGGGCAGAGCAATCGCATGAGGCGACCAGGGTGAGAGAGCGAGGGATGAGGCGGTTCAAGTCAGTGGGTAAGTTCAGCGATTCCTGGGTGCTCATGCAGCGCTAAGTAATCTATTCAATCTGGGTAGACACTTGGTACGTGCGGAGCATTATCGGAATCTTAGGGGAAGTGCGCTTGAAGAATGGGGTAGGGCAGTTGCTTGATCGTAGGTGCCGGGTTTCCCTGATCTGACGAAGTTAATTTGCCAATACCCCACGTACTGCAGACTCGCCGTTGTGGTGTACAGCGTTTACTGCACCATGCGCGACACGGCTCTAAGGGCCTGGCTCTCCTTTGTCTCAAGGGAACGCGGGATTGGTCTCAAGGGAACGCAGGATTGCCGCCTGGGCGCGATCATCCCCGATGCGCATGGTCGCCAGAACTATTGCACCAGGCACCAGGAACACGGCGGGGAACAGCCAGAGAAACGGCCGCAGGCCCTTCGCAGAAGGCCAGGGGCAAACTGAAATACGCCGGAGCGCCTGGCAGAATTGCGACGCTCGATCATGCGCAGCCGTTCCTGCACTGCGGGCCTGCGTCAGCAGGAAACGACAGATTATGCATAAGGGTTGGGGACTTTTTTATGGCCCCGGCGGAAACCCTGACTCCGTCTGCTTGACGATGCCGGAGTTGCGAGAACGGCGCTCGCAATCGCCGCCCAATGCGCTATGGTACAGAGGCAGTTTACTTAGGGAGGCCCACAGCCATGAGCGTTGTTCTATTCCTGCTTACCGCCATCGTGCTCACCTACTGTGGCACTGGCGGTCGCGACGCAGCTCTGGTGCTGGCGATCGCCACCATCGTCGGTATGCTCTTCGACGGCTTCTCCGGCACCAGCGTGGTGCTTGGCGGCATTCTTCTCGCCATCGCCTACATTCTTATGCGTCCAAACTTTCTGCGCCGCAAGCTGAGCGAGCGCCTGCTCAAGGTTGTCCGCGGCATGCTGCCAAAGCTTTCGGAGACCGAGGCGCAGGCTCTGAAAAGCGGCTCCGTGGACTGGGATGGAGAGCTGTTCTCGGGCCAGCCCAACTGGGACCGTCTGCGCAACTACCCCACGAAAACTCTGAGTGAAGAGGAACATGCGTTTATCGATGGCCCCGTAGAACAGCTGTGCGCCATGCTCAACGACTGGGCCATGACCCACGAGGACTACGACCTGCCGGCAGACGTGTGGGCCTTTATCAAGGAGCACGGATTCTTCGGCCTGATGATTCCCAAGGATCACGGCGGCAAGGGCTTTTCCAACACGGCGCACTCGGAAATCGTTATGAAGGTTTCCACGCGCAGCGTGTCTGCCGCTGTAACTGTGATGGTGCCGAACTCCCTCGGCCCCGGCGAGCTGCTGGAAATGTACGGCACTCCGGCACAGAAGGAACACTACCTGCCCCGCCTTGCCCGCGGTGAGGAAATTCCCTGCTTCGCTCTCACCTCTCCCGTCGCCGGCTCTGACGCCGGCGCCATTCCCGACAAGGGCATTGTCTGCAGGGGCATGTGGGAAGGCGAAGAGGTGCTGGGCCTGAGGGTTACCTGGAACAAGCGCTATATTACCCTAGCGCCGGTAGCCACACTTATTGGCCTGGCTATCAAGGTGTATGACCCGGACCACCTGCTCGGTAACGATGAGGTGGTGGGCGTAACCTGCGTGATGGTGCCGCGGCAGCTGAAGGGTGTGAACGCCGGCGCGCGCCATCTGCCCATGAACACGGTGTTTATGAATGGCCCAACCTGGGGCGAGGACGTGTTCATTCCCATGTCGCAGGTTATCGGCGACCAGCCCATGCTCGGCGAGGGCTGGACCATGCTGCTGGAGTGTCTGAGCATTGGCCGGTCCATCTCCCTGCCCGCCCTGAGCACCGGTGCCGGCAAGTTCGCCTGCCTGGCCACCGGCGCCTATGCCTCTGTACGCGAGCAGTTTGGCCGCTCCATCAGCCAGTTCGAAGGCGTGCAGGAAGCGCTGGAACCCCTCGCCGGCAGCACCTATATGATGAATGCGGCGCGCCTGCTCACTGCCGGCATGCTGGATCGTGGCGTGCGGCCTTCGGTGCCCTCGGCGCTGCTCAAGTACCGCAACACGGATTTGATGCGCTCGGCGATCAACCACGCCATGGACGTGGTGGCGGGGCGCGGCGTAATCACCGGGCCGCGCAACTTCCTCGCCCGCGCCTACCAGGCCGTGCCTATCGCGATAACGGTGGAAGGCGCCAACATACTCACGCGCAGCCTGATGGTGTTTGGCCAGGGTGCGGTGCGCTGCCACCCCTACATCACCCGGGAAATTGCCGCCGCAGAAAACTGTAACCCGCTGCAGGGCGTGCGCGACTTTGATGCCGTGGCCTACAGGCACGTGGCCTTCGCCGCGCGCAACCAGTTGCGCGCCTTTGCGCTGGCCTATTTCGGTGGCGTTCTGGAACCCGTGTCCTTCAAGGGTGATCTGGAAAACCACTACCGGCAGCTGTCGCGCTTCTCGGCGGCCTTTTCCCTGATGACGGACGCTACGCTGATTTTCGTCGGCGGCGGCCTCAAGGCAAGACAGCGCCTGTCGGGGCGCATGGCGGACTGCCTGGTGCATCTGTATTACGCCAGCGCGGTAATCAAGTTCTGGCACGATCAGGGCTACCCGCCCGAGCAAAAGTCTATTGTGCACTGGTGCCTGCAAAGCAGTGTGGTGGGCGCCCAGAATGCCCTGCGCGACGCCATTGATAACTTCCCCGTAAGGGGGCTGCGCTGGGCCTTGCGCGTTATTGTATTCCCGCCTGGCCATACGCGCGCAACCGCGCCGGATGATGACCTTGCCAGGCAGGTAGCCGCGTCTATTGTGGAAGACACGCCCCTGCGCGAGGTTATAAGCGCCGGCTGCTACCGCAACGAGAACCCCGATGACCCGCTGGGCCGCGTGCTCAATGCCTACCGCCTGGCAAACGAAACCAGGGACCTGCGCGACAAGCTGCACGACGTTATTCGCAAGCGCGACGAGGACGACCTCGACGGCATCGCCCTGCTCATGGGTCACCAGCGCGCCGAACTGGTGGACTGGGCCGTCAGCGAAGGCGTCATTGAACCCGGCGACCGAGACAGGCTGCTGGCAGCGCTGAATGCCCTGTACGATGTCATTCGCGTGGACGCCTTCGACGCCGATGGCATCAGGGAACTGGCTGCTGGCGCGAAGGGTAAGCGTCGCGTGGTGGAGCGGCCGGCGGATTACGGAATTGTCGCCAGATCGGCAACGCCGACTGCGCCGGAACCTGAGCCAGAACCTGAGCTGGAACCCGAGCCGGAACCTGAGCCGGAACCCGAGCCAGAACCTGAGCCGAAACCAGCGCAGGAATCTGAGACCCAGCCTGAAGCGGCACAGGCGTCAGAAGCAGACGCTGAGCCCGAAGTCCCGGCGCGGGATGCAGACACTTTTGAAGAGGAAGAAATTGAGTATCCCGCCGATCCGAGTGACGATGAATGGCCTGCAGAGGAGACCGGGGAGACCAGTGCGGTTGCCGGGAAGGATCCGGATCCGGAGCACAAGCACTAGACGTCAGGCTGCCCGGCCGGCGTCGATTTACTCGCCTCAGCCACGCCAGCCGCCCGCTGCATGAAGCATGCCTGGACCTCGTAGTAGCCCCTGGGCAGCGACGGCCACCTTGCGCCCAGACGGCGCATGCCATGGTTGTAACCAGGATACATCCTGAGCGTGATATCGTTATCCGCAGCGATAAACCCCTGCAAAATTTCCTGCGTTTCCCGCGACGGCGCAACGGCCGGACCGGAACTGGAAATTACAAACGCCGTGGGCGACCAGAGACTACCCGCTAAGGGACCGATCCAGCCGCCCTGGCTATGCCCCGCAAACCCTACAATGCTGACGCCCGGCTGCGCCCGTAAAAACTCTGCCGCGGCAATGCCGTCCCTGGCGAGATCCTCCAGGGAAGCACCGACAAAGTTGCCCTCCGACTCGCCAACACCGCGCTTGTCGTAAATCACCGATGCCACGCCGAGCTCCGCCAGGGCGAAGGTCGCCCAGCGATTTGCATCCCGGGTTTGCGGGCCCGAGCCATGCAGAAACACGACGCCGGGAAAAGGACTACCGCCCTCGGACACTATCAGCGACGCACCGAGCCTGCCCGCAGGGCCGTCAATGGCAGTACGGACTTCTGCAACCGCGGGCATCACAGGAATGCGCTGCAGGCTGACCGTGGCTATTTCATCGTAGTCAGGCGCCTGCCAGCTCCCCGTCATGCGGCCATCCTTTATAGCGCAGCGACAGCGTTTGCGGGCCCGAATCTGCCCGAACAACGACCGTTAGCGACGACGCATCAACGGTCACAGACTCGGCGGGCCAGCCGCGCACGGCGATATCCAGCAGATTCATTCGGGCCTGCCAGCCCTTCTGCGTTTGCGTGATATCGAGCTCAATGCGCGTTTCCTCGCCCGGGGCGCGCGCGGTGCCACCCCACAGGCCTTCGAACCCCGGCTCGGCAAGGCAGTTGGTCGCCGAAAGCAATCCAAGGAGGACGAAAATTCGGATACAACTTTTTTCCATTTTTGGGTTGCTCCCGGAATTGCGAAAGGTGTCTTCAGCGCGCCGCAACGCAGGCGTCGAAGCAGCGGCCGGCGGCGGCCAACGCCATGACGCGCTGAGGTTTCCCTGAATTCATCCGGTTTTTCTTCGAGGCACAAGAGGCTTGCCCTGTTGTCATGCAAGTCAACTTTTCAGTACCGAGCCTAATCCTGCAGCTCCCAGAAGGATGAACGTCGGCAATATGCTTAAACCGAAACCCAAGCCACGCTTAGCGGGGTCCTGTGTATAGGACCTCGCGTATAGAAATCTACCGACAATGTACACGGCACCAATCGCGGCGATGGTCGTGCCGGGCCAATACACATCTGCCAACAGTAGGGCGGGTAAAAAGCAGACTAATTGCTCGAGTGTATTCATCTGTATACGAAAAGCCCGGTCAAACATTTCATGGCCTGACGTCGCTGGGGCGTCAACCCCGTATTGCCCTCGAGCACGACCCACCATTATTCCGAAATAAAAAAACTGAAAGATAGCTAGCACTGCGACGAGATGTACGTAGTTCATGGAGTTCCTTCCTGGTGATATGCGGTAGGTGTGGATGCTAGTCAGGCGTTTGTCTGCGAGAATTCCGCTCGAATCTTAGCACTTAGAGCTCGTCATCAGCTGTGCCTCATCCAAGGACCCCCAATCGATTGCTCAGTCACATAGAAATGCTATAAAAATCAGGAAGATGATGGGCCCAGTAGGACTTGAACCTACGACCAATCGATTATGAGTCGAACTGCCGTCGGTGCCGCTGGCAGGACCTCGGTGGTTAGGCCCGACAAAAAGGTACTGAAGGGCTAGACCTTCGGTAGCCGTATTCACACACGATAACGCCGCCGGCCTATCCTGAATGCATACACACGCATGCGAGGTGGCCATCATGAGCTACGTTACCGCCCACCCCCTAAAAGCCACAGCAATCACCCCACGCAACATCGGCCCAACAATACGCCCCCGCCGCAGGCCCTGGATCGTTAACACCAGTAGGGCGATCCCGATGATCAGGGCGATCCGATCGAGCATGCCATGGACGCCGGCGCCTTCGACAACGCCGCTAAAAAAATCCCCCATAGCCGGTTGTATACCGGCCAGAAAGCCGCCGACGCCTTCCCCCGCGGAATGCAGAACGCTATCGGAGTCTGCTGCCGTGCTCATATCGTCACTCCCG
>JBLIIW010000110.1:0-12753 GCA_047635315.1 Halieaceae bacterium
GGCCTTGGGCCGATCAGCTACAGCTGGACAGCGGACAACGTAGTCGTGAGTGGCAGCATGTCCACCTTTACGCCGGGGCAGGACGAGGTGGGAAAGTTCATCGCCGTTATCGCCACCTACACAGACTTGCAGGGCACGGTGGAAATGGTGATTAGCGACCCGACGGCCGCCGTTGCCAACGTCAACGACGATCCGGTCGGCATGGTCACCATCTCGGGAACCGCAGAACAGGATCAGCTATTAACCGCTGCCAACGACTTGAGCGATCTCGATGGACTTGGCACGATCAGCTACAGTTGGAAAGCTGGCGGTGTTGAAGTCGGCACTGATCCAACCTACACCCCCACTCAGGACGACGTCGGTAAGGCCATCATCCTGACAGTATCCTATACCGACCAGCAGGGCACCGCAGAATCCGTAGACAGTGCCCCTACAGTTGCCGTGGGCAGCGTCAACGATGAACCGGTCGGCACCGTGACTATTTCGGGAACCCCCGAACAGGGACAGCTTTTAACCGCCGCCAACGACCTGAGCGACCCCGATGGCCTGGGCGCCATCAGCTATAGCTGGAAGGCCGGCGGTGCTGAAGTCGGCACCGGGCCGACCTACACCCCCAATCAGGACGATGTAGACAAGACCATCACCGTCACCGCCTCCTACACGGATCTGCAGGGCACCGCGGAATCCGTTGATAGCGACCCGACTGCGGCGGTGGCCAACGTCAATGACGATCCGGTCGGCGCCGTCACTATTTCGGGAACCGCCGAACAGGGTCAGCTGTTAACCGCCGCCAACGACCTCAGCGACCTCGATGGCCTTGGCGCCATCAGCTACAGCTGGAAGGCCGATGGCGTCGAAGTCGGGACCGACCTGACCTACACCCCCACCCAGGATGACGTCGGCAAGACCATCACCGTCACCGCATCCTATACAGATCAGCAGGGTACGCCAGAATCTGTGGACAGTGACCCGACCATTGCCGTAGCCAGCGTCAATGATGAACCGATCGGCACCGTCACTATTTCGGGAACCCCCGAACAGGGTCAGCTGTTAACCGCCGCCAACGATCTGAGCGACCTCGATGGACTGGGTGCTATCAGCTACAGCTGGAAAGCCGATGACGTCGAAGTCGGCACGGATTCAACCTACACAACCACTCAGGACGACGTTGGTAAGACGATCACCGTGAGCGCCGCCTACACGGACCTGCAGGGTACCGAGGAGTCGGTTGCAAGCGACCCGACCGTGGCGGTGCTCAACGTCAACGATGATCCAGGCGGTTCGGTGAGCATCACCGGCACCCCTGAACAGGGCCAGACCCTGAGCGCCGCAAATTCACTCACCGATCTCGACGGCCTCGGTGATATCACCTACCGCTGGAACTCCGGTGGCACCGACCGGGGCAGCAGCGCAACGCTGCTACTCACGCAGGCGGACGTGGGCAATGCCGTGACCGTGACTGCCTCCTACACGGATCAGGGCGGCTTCGCCGAGAGCGTCGCCAGCGCTGCTTCCGGAGCTGTTGCCGACGTGAACGACGCGCCCGAGGGCCTCGTCCTCATCGCGGGTGAGCTGGTGGTGGACCAAACGCTGAGCGCCAGCAATACGCTGAGCGACGTGGACGGTATGGGTGATGTCACCTACACCTGGAAAGCAGACGATGTCACCGTGGGCATGGGCGACACCTACCTCCTCAGCGCCTCGGATGTCGCTAAGACCATCACCGCAACCGCCATGTACACCGATGGCGGCGGTTTCGCCGAGGCCGCGGCCAGCGCAGGGACCGCTCCTGTAGAGGCCAGCGAAGCAGACCCTCTCACCAGCACTCGCTACTACATCGCCCTCGAGGACTTTATCGTGAGTCCCGCGATTACCCGCGATGTGATCGGCACGCTGCCGGGAACCGGAGCCGAGGAAGGTGTCGTTCAGAATTTCAGCATTCTCAATGGTATCGCCACCGCTGAGGGCTCCATGAAGCCCGGCGGCTTCGGGGACTTCCTGCTGGAATCTGACAGCGGCGCTTACCGCTACAACGCAGACCGCGACGCCATTGATTCCGCAACAACCTATGCCAGCGAAGTGTTTGTCATCGCCGTAAGCGATGGTGCCAGTACCGTGTACCGCATCATGAACGTCGCCAACTTCGATGCTAACGAGTTTATCGTGGAAGACGCGAACGATGATGGTCGACTCTACGACGCGCGCTTTGTACTCGATTCCGGTGACATCATCGTTGCCGAGGACGCGCAGCTTTACCGCGCCTACGCCGGTGCCCTGGGTCGAACACCGGATCGCGGCGGCTTCGACTGGTGGTCGGACCAGATCGAGCAGGGCAATCACGACCTGGACTCCATGGTCGCCGGTTTCATCTTTTCCGAGGAGTTCCTCGGCTTCTTCGGCGCGGATCATCCGGATCAAATATCCAGCGCTGCGTTCGTCACGCATATGTACCAGTCCGTGTTTGGCCGGGACCCGGACGCCGGCGGCTTCGGCTTCTGGACCGGCGAACTGGATTCGGGCAACCGCTCACAAGAACAGGTCGTGGTAGAGATGACGCAATCGAACGAGTTTGTCGGTCTGACCGGGCTGGCCGTCGTGGATTACCTGATCATCTAGGTGAGCGGTATAACGACCCGTATGCGGCCCACCGCCTGACCGCTGCGCGAGGACTTAGCCTATGCGCCGCACAACCTGTCCCGCGCTGCGCTGCCGGAAACCCACTGCCTGGTCCGTCTACGCGGCAGTATTCCCGGCCGTAGCTGGCGATGCATAACGTTGCTGTAACGACTCGGGACTCAGGGCAAGACGATTGCCGAATTCAAAGGACCCGGCGTACATTCGATAGGGAAGTGGATCCCCGCTCACAAAAAATGCCAGCGTGTCCTCGTCCTCAAGGTCCACGTTCGCCACAAAGCGGGCGCCACTGTCCTGCATACGACCGATAACCACCACGGCCTTGGGCGCGCTGCCCGCGTAGGTCACCGTGTAGGTTTCGATCCGCGCCCAGCCTTGGGGATGCGCTTCCAGCGGCGGCGCCAGCAAGCTGTCGATTTCCGCCTGGGCCGCGTCACTGCGACAGGGGACAAAGGCTTTAGGCGAGCTCGAGTAAACACCCACCGCATGTTTGGACAAAAAGCCGCCATTGGCACCCACCACGCCGTAGCTCCCCGGCGCAGCGCGACAGGCGTCAACCATTGCGGCAATTCCGTGCATCGAATAATTGTTGCCCGGACCGCCGAAATAGGGGAGGCCACCGGTTACGGTCAGGGGCCGGGGGTCATCGACATCGATGCCGAGAGCCTCCATGGCGCAGAACACGGCGATGGGAAAGCAACTGTAGAGATCGAAACGAGCGACATCGCCGGCGGCTATGCCAGCCGCGTCGAGCGCATCGCGGTATGCGGCGGTCATGGCCGGCGAGGCGCCCAGGTCCTGCCGCTCCAGCAGCAGGCGCTCCTGCACCGCGCTGTAGCCGTGCAGATACACACAGCGGTCCGCAATCCCCAGTCCTTTCGCTACCCCAAGGGAGGTAAGCAGGATCGCAGCGCCCTGGTTTACCCGGTCCCGCGCCACCATCGCTTTGCTATAGGGATCGGCAACCATGCGGTTTTTCTCGCTGAGGGTGGCAATCTCCTGTGCCGACAGCGCCTGGCGTGACATCGCCAGCGGATTATCGGCCGCGACTGCGGCAAATCGCTCAAAGAGCTGCCCCATTTCCAGCGCGTAGGCGGCTTTATCCATGCTCTTTCGGGCCCGGCGCGCATGCTCGAAAAGCGGGTAGGAATCGAGCGGCGTCTGCGCCTGGTGCAGGGTCATGGTCTCGTTAAGCATGAAGTCTATGCCCTTGCCCCGATCCTCAAAGTCTCCGGCAACACTCTCATTCCAGTCGATGGGCGGCTGCGCTTTCTGCAGCAGACGCTGTGACGCGACCGCCTCCGCGCCGCCAAGCAGCGCGGCCCTCAACTCACCGTCATAAATTCGCTCGGAGAGCTCGCTCAGCAGTTTTTGCGGTTCATCACCGCAAGCCGACGAATACACAGCCACGCGCGGATCACAGCCAACGCGCTTTGCCACCGAATGGGGCATGTTGTCACTGCCCCCTAGAGGAGCAAAGAACGGATAGGCGAAGTCCGGTACGGAATCGGCTGTGGTGCGCACAATGGCAAGGGCATCAATCAGCGGGAGGAGCGTATCGGCTGCACCCGAGTCCGTTAGCGCGCAGCGGGCAGCAGCGGCCGCCAACTCCTGGGGCGAGCTCCCGAGGAAGTTCGGACTATCGGGGTGGTCCGTTATCTGGCCAACACCTACAATGACTGGCGTTCTGTCTTCCATGTTCGTCTGTCCTGGCTGTTGTCACGCGATTAAAGGTGGGTAGTGTAGTTTCAGGAACGGTTTGCAGATAGCACCATTCATCGGCACACACCTATCGAGGACAATCATGATCAACTTCAGCGATGAGTCCCTGGCCCTGCAATCTCAACTCGCGGCCTTTATGGATGAGCATATTTATCCCAATGAGAGCCGCTATCACGAGGAGTTGAGGGCCGGTGATGGGCGCTTTGCCAGTGTTCCCCTCATGGAGGAACTGAAGGCTCTGGCGAAAGACCAGGGTTTGTGGAACCTCTTTATTCCACCCGGCCTGTCGCAGTGGAATAACGGTAACGGTGTCAGCAATTATGACTACGCGCCTCTGGGTCACGCAGAGCTGCGTTTTGAAGATGTCCGCGTGCCGCTGGACAGTGTGTTGCTGGGACCGGGCCGCGGCTTTGAAATCGCCCAGGGCCGGCTCGGGCCCGGGCGCATGCATCACTGCATGCGCCTGATCGGCGGCTCCCAGCGGGCGCTGGAGCTGGCCTGTCAGCGCGTTTCCCAGCGTTCGACCTTCGGTCGCCCCCTGTCCAAGCACCAATCCATCCGCGAAAATATCGCCGACTGTTTTGCCGATATCGAAATGGCCCGCCTGCTGGTACTGAAAACCGCCGCCAAGATGGATGAGGCGGGCACGCAGGGCGCTCTGGATATGATCGCGGCGTCGAAAATCTCCGTGCCGCGCATGATGCAAAGCGTGGTCGACCGCTGTATGCAAATGTTTGGGGCAGGCGGCCTGACCGACGACTACCCGCTGGCAGAAACCTTCAACTATGCGCGCTGGTGCCGGCAAGCCGACGGCCCGGACGAGGTGCATCAGATGTCGCTGGGTAAGCAGATCATCAATCGCTACGCGGACTCCTAGCCACGCTGTAAGCGTGGCCGGATGCATTAACCCTGAGTGCATCCGGCACCGTCCTTCTCCACTCCGACAATCGCGCCGCAGAAAACAGGACAGCGACCACCATGACACAACGGATGTATCGCCAGCTTTGTCTTTGCCTGTTGTGTCTGCTGCCGGGCGCTCCGGCCTTAGCTTACGAAGCAGAATTTCCCGTCAGCGAGGGGTCGCTCATCCTCAGCGCCTTCCCCTTTGACGATGGCAGCGTGCTGGACCTGCGCCAGGCCTATCGCACCCTGGGAGAGCCACGCCGCGGGCCGGACGGCCAGGTCAATAACGCCGTACTCATCATGCATGGGACCACCGGGCGCGGGGCGGGCTTCCTAAGCGAGCGCTTTGCCGGGGTACTGTTTGGCCCCGGACAGCTGCTGGACGCGTCCCTCTATTTCATCATTCTGCCCGATGCGATCGGCCACGGGGACTCCAGCAAACCCAGCGACGGCTTGCGCGACGCCTTCCCCGCTTATAACTACGACGACATGGTGCGCGCGCAGTACCGACTCCTCACCGAGCACCTCGGCGTAGATCACCTGCGCCTGGTCACCGGCACCTCCATGGGCGGCATGATGAGCTGGGTGTGGGGCTATAAGTATCCGCAGTTCATGGACGCGCTGATGCCGCTGGCGAGCCTGCCGGTGGAAATTGCCGGCCGCAATCGCATGCTGCGAAAAATGATCATTGATACGGTACGCCGGGATCCCCAGTGGTTGGACGGCAACTACCAGCAGCAGCCGCCGGGACTGCGCACCGCCCTTTACGGCCTCATGTTCATGGTCTCCAGTCCACTGCAATACCAGCTGGCCGCGCCGACGCGCGGCGCGGCGGAAAACTACCTAAACCAGCTGCTGGATCGCTACGCCAGTGTCATGGATGCCAACGATCTGATCTACGCCTTCGACGCATCACGATTTTACAACCCGGCGCCGCACCTTGAACGGATAGAGGCGCCGCTGCTGGCTATCAATTCTGCGGATGACCAGGTCAACCCTCCTGAGCTGGGGATTCTCGCGCGCGAAATCAGTCGTCTCCCCAACGGGCGCGCCGTGGTGCTACCCATCTCATCCATGACCCGCGGCCATGGCACCCATTCCATGCCCACCATCTGGGGGCCCTATCTGGCAGATTTTCTACGCCAGACCGCAGCGGAGCCGCCAACTGGCAGTGGCAGCCAACCCGGTCCGGCACTCATGGACCCTCAGGATCCGCATTGGGCCAAGCACGCGCCGGACAGCTTCGAGGTACGTTTCCGCACAACCGAGGGGCCGTTTACCCTACAGGTGGAACGCGCTCTGGCGCCCCTGGGCGCCGACCGTTTCTACCAGTTGCTCACGCAGGGCTTTTACACGGGTGTGCGTTTCCATCGAGTGCGTGCCGGGTATATCACCCAGTTCGGAATTAACGGCAACCCCGAAGTCACGCAGCACTGGAAGGACGAGCGCATCGCAGACGATCCGGTGCGCTCCAGTAACTTACGGGGCAGCATTGCCTTCGCCATGACCGGCCCGGACACGCGCACAACACAGATCTATATCAATCTGGCGGATAACGCCCACCTCGACGCCCAGGGCTTCGCGCCCTTTGCGCACATAAGCAGCGGGATGGCGGTGGTCGAGAGGCTCTACCGACTCTATGGGGAGTCATCCGGCGGCGGTATGCGCGGCGGCAAGCAGGGCCCGGTCGAAACCGGCGGCAATGACTATCTGCGCGACCACTACCCACTGCTCGACTATATTCTGGAGGCTGAAGTGATCAGTGCAGGCCGTGCAAACTAATCGGGTAATTCATGTGGTCGGCTGCCACGCCGCCGGAGAGGTCGGCGACGTGGTGGTAGGGGGTGTCAGGCCGCCAGCCGGGGCATCGCTCTGGGAGCAGTCGCGCGTGCTCGCCCGCGACACCCGCCTCAAGGATTTCCTGCTGAACGAGCCGAGAGGCGGCGTATTCCGGCATATCAACATCCTCGTGCCGCCGGTGCACCCGCAGGCACACATGGGCAACATTATCCTCGAACCCGAGACCGTCCCCCCTATGTCGGGCTCGAACACCCTGTGCGTAACCACAGTATTACTGGAGACAGGCATCCTGGAAATGCATGAGCCGTTCACGGACCTTGTTCTGGAGATGCCCGGAGGGCTCGTGCCCGTGCGCGCGCAATGTGCGGGGGGCCGCGTGCGCAGCGTAAGCTTCACCAACCTGCCATCCTATGCGGAGCGCCTCGACGCGCCGCTGGAAGTCCCGGGCATGAGCACACTAAGCGTCGATATCGCTTTCGGCGGCGACAGCTTTGTGGTGACTGATGCGCGCACACTGGGATTCTCCCTGCAAGCGGATGAAGCGCGCGAGCTGACGAGCGTCGGCATGGCAATCGCCCGCGCGGCGCAGGAGCAACTCGGCTTCACCCACCCGCTGCTCAGCGGCATGAACCAGATCACTTTCTGTATGTTGCGCGGCGCTGTAGAAATGCGCGATGGGACGCGCCATAGCACCCATGCAGTCGCCATAAAGCCAGGCAAGCTGGACCGCTCCCCAACCGGGACGGGCGTCTCCGCTCGACTGGCGCTGATGCACGCACGCGGGGAGATCGGGGTGCGCGAAAAACTGGTCTGCCACTCCATTCTCGGCTCCAGCTTCAGCGGGGAAATCCTCGAAGAGACCTCGGTTGCCGAACGCCCCGCCGTGCTCCCGCGCATAACGGGCAGCGCCTGGATCACGGAAACGCGTCAGCTTATGCTCGCACCAGACGACCCCTGGCCAACCGGTTACCGGTTGGCCGACACCTGGCCCAGTCACAGCTGATTGAGCGGCGTGTAGGTTGAGCCAGGCACTAATCCCAACATCACAGGAGACACCAATGGACGCACTGCAAAAGTGGCACGCGATGATGCACTCACAGGATATGTCCCGGGTACGCGACATTCTCACTGAAGACTGCGTCTTTTATTCCCCGGTCGTGCATACACCGCAGGCGGGACGCGAACTGACCGCGCTCTACCTCGGCGCCGCCATGCAGGTGTTCAATGACAGCTTTGTGTACGCCAAGGAGATTGTCACGCCGCAGCACGCGGTGCTTGAGTTCACCTGCACCGTAGACGGCATCCTCATAAACGGCGTGGATATCATGAGCTTTGCGCCAGACGGTCGCATTGCAGAGTTCAAGGTGATGGTCCGCCCCCTGAAGGCCGTGAACATCTTGCACGCGCACATGGCAGCAATGCTGGAGCAAATGAAAGCGGCACCGGCCGCCAGTTGATTTGAGGAGAGCTTCGCCTGTCGCCGGATCAGATGCCTCCCGAGTAGCTGACTACAGCGCAGGATTCTCTCTGTCCCGGAAATACACGCCCACGCTCTCTTCATCGAAGTCTGCATCCAGGACAAAGCGGTAGCCGATTTTTTCCGCAACGCGCACCGATCGGTTGTTGTCCGGGCCAATAATGCAGAAACTCCGGGGCTGCGTTGCCTGGGTATCCAGCCAGGTGCAGGCTGCCTGCATACCTTCTGTGGCGTAGCCGCGCCCCGCACAATCCGGATGGAGAACCCACCCCGCCTCCGGATAGTGCCCGTCAAACCCGACCAGGCCGCGCTTGAAATCGGCAAAACCCATCTGCCCAACGTAACACCCGCTAACGCGCTCTTCGACCGCCCAGTAACCATAGCCGAGAAAATCCCACAGGCCGCTGTAGCGCAGCAAGCGCAACCACACCTCCTGCTCCGAAAGCGCCGAACCGGTGATAAAACGATAGACCTGCGGATGCTGCCAGACAGCAACCGCACCGGCATGGTCCTCGGCGCGGTGCGCGCGCAGGATTAGCCTGGGGGTGTCAATTGTCGGAATAGTGGGCATTTGCCCCCCCTTGTAACGCGAACAGATTCTTATTATTCACCGCTAGGGGCCGAGGGGAAAGCGCTGGCACGAGCAATAGTTCCCCGCGAACAACAGGCCCGAATGAATCCTCATTGCATCAGATAGTGGCGCCAGTAGATGTGCGTAGCCACGCTGCGATAGGGCCTGTAGCGCTCACCGAGAGCTGCCAGATAATCGGCGTGTGGGCGCTCGGACAGCCCCTTCACTGCCTGCACTGATTTGTGCAGCGCAAGATCGCCCAGGGGCCACAGATCCGGCCTGCGCAGCGCCGCCATGAGGTAAATATCGGCGGTCCAGTTGCCGATGCCGGTGATCGCCGTGAGCAGGCTGCGGACCTCGTCGTCGGACTTTCTGCCCAGCGCGGCGATCGGCAGTGCGCCGCTGACAATCGCCTCCGCCACCAGCCGCGTATAACGCGTTTTCTGCCGGCTGACGCCGGCGCAGCGCAGAGCCTCATCACCAAGCTTGAGATAAAACTCCGGGGCAAATTCATCCAGCAGCGCACAGACTTTTACATAGGTCGCTTTGGCCGAGGCGAGCGACACCTGCTGCTCAAAAATGATGTAAACCAGGCTGGCAAAACCCGCCGGCCGCGACCAGAAAGAGGGTGCGCCGACCTGCCTCACAACCGCCGCGAGATCCTCGTCCCTTGCGGCGAGCAATTTGACTGCCTCATCGAAGCGAGCGCGGTTCAGCACGGCTGTGCGCGCCGCCTTCCCGCGGGCCGTCGCAAGTTCATGCGCTAATCCTTAAAGCTCTCCCGCAGCAGGCGCTTGAGGATTTTGCCGCTGGGATTGCGTGGTATGGCATCGACAAACCGTACCGCGGAGGGCTGCTTGAAACGCGCCAGCTTACCCTGACAGAAACTCAGAATCGCCGCCTCACTCAGCCCCGGATCCGCAGCCACGACAATCGCCATGGGACTTTCTCCCCACTTCTCGCTGGGTCGACCGATTACTGCTGCGTCGGCAACCTGTTCGTGCTGTATCAACACACTTTCGATTTCCGCCGGATACACATTCTCACCGCCGGAAATAATCATGTCTTTCTTGCGGTCGCAGATGGTAATAAAGCCCTCATGGTCCATGGTGGCAATATCACCCGTGTGCAGCCAGCCGTCGCGCAACGTCTCTGCGGTTGCCTCCGGGAGGTTCCAATACTCCTTCATCATATGGCGGCCGCGCAGTAGCACTTCCCCGGCTTCGCCGCTGGCAACATCACTGCCATCGGGAGCGACGATGCGCGCCTCGGTGTGAAAAAACGCCTTGCCCGCGGAACCGATGTGCGAGAGAGAATCATCGCCGACTATGAGACAACCCGGACCGCAACTTTCTGTCAGCCCGTAGACCTGGTGAATCTCAATACCGAGTGCGACGAAGGTATTGATCATCGACACGGGCACCGGCGCGGCACCGCAGACAATGTTGCGCACGGAGCTGTGATCGTATTTCTCCCAGCCCGGAACCTGCAGCATGAAGTTGAGCATGGCGGGAACGCCCAGGGTGGTGTTGATGCGCTCGGACTCGAACACCTGCCACACGCGCAAAGGATCGAAATCACGCAGCACAACCAGCGAATTGCCCCGGTACACGGCGCCGATCAGCGGCGTGAGCGCACCCACGTGGAATAGAGGCAGCAGCAACAGGGTGCGGTCAGTGCCGCGGATATCACCGGTGTTGACCAGACTGATGATGGCCCAGAACATCGTCTCATGGGTATGTACGACCCCCTTGGGCAGGCCCGTGGTGCCCGAGGTATACATGATAAAGAGATTGTCATCGGGTCCCGCCGCTTGCGCCGGTTCCCTAGCGGGCTGTGTTTCGAGCAGGTGCTCATAGTGACGCGCAAAATCGGGCGCATCTGGACCGATGCCGATCCACTGCTCCACGTCGGTGGCGATCACACCGCGATCGCGCAGCTCACTCACGATACTGGCGAACTGCGCATCGAAGATGAGTGCGCGCGCACCCCCGTCCTTGAGAATAAAGGCGAGCTCATCGGCAGTAAGTCGCCAATTGAGAGGCATCAACACGAGCCCGGCCTTGGCGGGCCCAAAAAAGCTCTCGACGAATTCGTGTCCGTTGCAAGCCAGTACCGCAACGCGGTCGCCACGCTCCAGGCCCATCCCCAACAGCCCGTGACACAACTGGTTGGCCCTCCCGTTCACCTCTGCAAAGCTGAGGCGGCTTTCAGCATTCACGTCGTAGACAAATTCCTTGCGCGGATTGAGACGCGTGCGGGCGGTGAGAAAATGACCCACATTCATATCTTCTCGCATGGCAGAACCTCTGTTGGCGTGGCTACGGCAGTGTAAGGGGTACAGACTAACGCGATTGGCAGGAATATTCCTTCGCGGCGCGCGCCTTCAGCGCTTGCGTTTGTCAGTGGACAATCCCATGCTGGGCGCAGGCTGAGGACCCGGCCGAAGCTGCGATGCAGCCCCTGGCGAGGCCGCCTGCAATACGCGGGCAACCGCCGTGTCAGCAAAACTACAATAGTAATGAAGGGAAATTCGCACATGACTATACGTATCGCCGCGCTTTGCACAGCGCTACTGCTAAGCGCCTGTGGCTCCACGCCACCGGTGGTGGACTTCGACAGCAGTGTCGATTTTGGCAGCTACCAGACCTATGCCTTCATCAGCGAACACCCGCTTATGCGCGCAAGCGATAGCAACGTCACCTCGCCCCTCCTTGAGGGCCGACTGATGCGCATCACCGACGAAAACCTGCAGGCCAAGGGCTTCCGAAAAATCGCGGATCCTGAAGCCGCAGACTTCGCCATTGGCTTTACCGTTGGCGCGCGCGACAAGGTCAAAGTGAACAGCTATCCGGAGCCCTATCGCCCCAACTATGGTGGTTGGGGTTGGGGCGCGCCCTATTACGGTGGCGCCTCAAATGTTGACGTACAACAATATACGGAGGGGCAGCTGGCGGTCGATATCTACGATGTGGCCGGACACAGGCCCGCTTGGCACGGCGTCGCCACCAAACGCATTACCGACAGTATGCGACGCAACCCCGACGAAACGCTCACGGAAATCGTCAACGACATTCTCATGGAATTTCCTCCGAAGTAACGCGGACCGCTTGATTCACGCGCCGAAAGACAGCGTCCAGGAGGTCCGCATCATCGAAATGCCGCCTCCCCAGGAAGGCGGTCGCCTGGGTGCCGCGCTCACGCATGGCGCCGGGTGACCGCACCCCCATGGGCCACAGATAGAAACGCTCCCCCCGCTCACTGCCGGAAACCAGCCCCGCAGCGTTAAACAGACTGCGCGGCCCCTCCGGGTGATCCACGCGATAGAGGTCGCGGTAGGCGCGCAGTTGGTAGCTTGCCCTGTCCGTCCCCGAGACAGACGTCTCCCCAAACACCCGCTGTATGTAGTGATCGCCACTGCTCAGGCGAATGACCACGCGTTCCCCCGGGCCCAGTGCGGGTGCCGGCTGCGGAAGCAGCGGCGGCTCAGCCCATGCGGTGGCGCTGGGACGCAGCAGCAAACGGGGTGAGGGGAAGTACTGCTGGTAGCATCCGCAGGGATGGATACTATCGTAGAGCAATATGGCCCCGTCGCGGTCCAGGGTGACGCGCCATACCAGCCCATCCAGCGCACCCGCAAGCCCAT
>JBLIIW010000111.1:0-12731 GCA_047635315.1 Halieaceae bacterium
CGCTGCCACGGCATCCAGAACTGCGTGAGCGTCTGTCCCAAGGGTCTCAACCCCACGCGCGCCATTGGCCACATACGCAGCATGTTACTCAAACGCGCCGCCTGAGGGCGTTGCTCAGCGTATTACCGGCCTTTTCCTCCCCGCTTATCGAGCCGCTCGGCCATGCGCCAGTGCCGGCCGGGGGGCAGAGTAGGGTGGCTGTGCGCTCCGGATCGCAGCTGGCTCCCGTTGCAGCCCCCATCGAGCACCGCAAAGTCAGGAATTACGCCCCTCAGGCTTCTAGAGAACCGCCATTGCTGGCATAATCGCTACCCGCGCCAGCTCGCCAGCTGGCAGCGCCCAAGAGACCGGGGGTAGTGGTTTTTAGACCCCGCACACTCCATCCGGCCCGACGTGGTCGGTATTACTGTTTGACAGGTGGCAGAATGCAGCAGAACTCCATGGAGCTGTTTCGTCGCAGCTCGCACATTGCGGGTGGCAACGCGACCTATGTCGAGGATCTTTACGAAATCTATCTGGTTGATCCTAACGCCGTGCCTGAGCAGTGGCGAGACTACTTTGACAAACTGCCACGGGTCGAGACCAAGACCTCTCAGATCCAGGACGTGCCACATAGCACCGTGCGCGAGCACTTCGCGCGCATCAGCAAGATGCGCGTGCGCACTGAAGCTACGGTTGCCTACGACAGCAGCGCCACACACCATGAGCGCAAGCAGGTTCGCGTTCTGGCGCTCATCTCCGCATACCGCCAGCGTGGGCATCAGAAGGCGCAGCTGGATCCGCTTGGGCTCGCTGAGCGCGAGCAGGTCGCGGATCTTGAACTGGGTTTTCATGAGCTCTCCGCAGCTGATCTCGAAACCACGTTCCAGGTAGGCACTCTAAATATCGGCGCCGAAGCCGCCACTCTGCAGGAAATACTCGACGCCCTGGGCAAGACCTATTGCCACACGGTGGGTGTCGAATTCATGCATATCGTCGACACTGAGCAGCGTTACTGGATCATGTCGCGTATGGAGTCCGTACGCTCGGCGCCCGAATACGGACCCGACGTGCAGCGACAAATTCTGAGCGGGCTTATAAAGGCCGAGGGCCTAGAAAAATCCTTGGGTTCGAAGTTCCCGGGTACCAAGCGTTTTGGCCTCGAGGGCGCCGAGAGCCTTATTCCCATGCTCGCGGAGATCGTCCATCGCACGGGATCCTATAACGCCAAGGAACTCGTGGTCGGCATGGCCCACCGCGGTCGACTCAACGTGCTGATCAATATTCTGGGCAAGAACCCTTCGGAGCTGTTTGCCGAATTCGAGGGGCGCGTTAAGTACGACGGCTCAGGTGACGTGAAGTACCACCAGGGTTTTTCGTCGAACGTCATGACACCCGGCGGCGAACTCCATCTGGCGCTGTCCTTCAACCCCTCGCATCTGGAGATCGTCTCGCCGGTAGTCGAGGGGTCCGTGCGTGCGCGGCAGGAACGGCGCGATGATCCCGTGGGCGACAGCGTGTGGCCGATCGTGATCCACGGTGACGCGGCGTTCGCAGGTCAGGGTGTGGTCATGGAGACGTTCCAGATGTCCCAGACGCGCGCCTACAAGACCGGCGGCACGGTACACATCATCATCAACAACCAGGTGGGCTTTACCACCAACCGACGTGAAGACGCGCGCTCTACGGAATACTGCACCGACGTCGCGAAGATGGTACAGGCCCCTATTTTCCACGTGAATGCCGATGACCCCCAGGCTGTGCTGTTTATCACACAGATCGCGATCGACTATCGCAATGAATTTCATCGGGACGTAGTCATCGATCTGGTGTGCTACCGGCGCCGCGGCCACAACGAGGCCGATGAGCCGGCGGTCACGCAGCCGGTTATGTACGAGGCAATTCGATCCCACCCCACCACCCGCGACATCTACGCTCGACGCCTGATCGATAGCGGCGTGGTTACAGAGGAAGAGGACCAGGCGCTCATGGACGCCTATAGGGAGTCCCTCGATCGTGATCAGCCGCTGGTCTCCAGCCTGGTTAGCGAGCCGAATACATCCCTGTTTGTTGACTGGACGCCCTATCTTGGTCACGAGTGGACCCTGCCCTGCGACACGGGCATGGACATGCACCATCTGCAGACGCTCGCTCACAATATCAATGTCGCACCGGATAATTTTCCTGTGCAACGCCAGGTCGGCAAGATCCTGGAGGACCGTCGCAGGATGGCCGCCGGCGCCATGCCTATGAACTGGGGTTTCGCCGAAACGCTGGCCTACGCGACCGTTCTGGAAGCCGGTTACCCGGTGCGGCTGACCGGTCAGGATGTGGGCCGCGGAACCTTTTCACACCGTCACGCTGTGCTCCACAACCAGCGCGACGGTGAGATTCATGTGCCGCTGCAGCATATCAACGAGGAACAGGCAGATTTCGGTATTTACGATTCATTGCTTTCCGAGGAGGCCGTGCTGGCCTTCGAGTACGGCTATGCGACCACGTCGCCGAAGGGCCTGGTTATCTGGGAGGCGCAATTCGGCGATTTCGCCAACGGTGCGCAAGTGGTGATTGATCAGTTCATCACCAGTGGAGAGCATAAATGGATGCGCCTTTGTGGCCTCACCATGTTGCTCCCGCACGGCTACGAGGGGCAGGGCCCCGAACACAGCTCCGCGCGACTCGAACGGTTTATGCAGCTATGCGCGGAGCACAATATTCAGGTGTGCGTACCGACCACGCCCGCCCAGGTGTTCCACATGCTGCGCCGACAGGCGATCCGCCCTCTGCGTAAGCCATTAGTGGTGATGTCGCCGAAGAGTCTGCTGCGGCACAAGGAGGCGGTTTCCACCGTAGAGGAACTGGCCAACGGGCGTTTCTACAACGTGATGGATGAAACGGACGAGATGGACAAGAGCGCCGTGCAGCGGGTGATTCTCTGTTCCGGTAAAGTATTTTACGATTTGCGCGCCGTCCGCCGAGAGCGTGAGATTAACAACATAGCAATTCTTCGCCTGGAGCAGCTTTATCCCTTCCCGGAGGCTGAATTGCTCGATGTTCTCAGTGCCTACCCGAATCTTCAGGACGCGGTGTGGTGTCAGGAAGAACCCATGAACCAGGGCGCCTGGTACTCGAGCCAGCACCATATGCGCCGTGTGTTCGCACAGCACAACCCCACTATCTATCTGAGCTACGCAGGTCGTTATGCCTCCGCTGCCCCCGCAGCAGGTTATATGGCGCTGCACGTAGCTCAGCAGGAAGCCTTCATAAATCAGGCATTAAACCTCGAGAGTATGTCCGCCTGAGTGCGGAGCATTAAAAGGAAGAAACATGGCTATTGAAATCAAGGCCCCTGTATTCCCCGAGTCCGTAGCCGACGGTGAAGTCGCGCTTTGGCACAAGAAGGAAGGGGACCACGTTCAGCGCGATGAATTGCTCGTTGAAATTGAGACGGACAAGGTGGTTATGGAGGTGGTCGCTCCCACGGACGGTGTGCTGGAGAAAATCTGTGTGGCCGAAGGCGACACCATTGATGGCGGGGCGCTGCTGGCTATTCTTGCGGAGGGCCAAGCGGCGGATACGGGCGCGAGCAAGGTTGCCGCGGCCGCCGGCGCGCCGGTGCCGGGCGCTCAGCCTGCTGCCAACGCTGGCGAGATGGGACCGGCTGCCCGGCAGCTGATCGAGGAACACAGCCTTGATGCCGCTGCGATAGCGGGAACAGGCAAGGGCGGTCGAATCACCAAGGAAGACGTTGTTGCTTTTATGAGCCGTCCGGCAGCTGCGGCGCCGACACCTTCGAGTGCGGCCCCGGCGGCCCCGGCCGTATCTGTTGCCGCCGCACCCGTCGGCGCGGTGCCAGCGCCGACCGGTCCGTCGAGCGAGCGTGTTGAGAAGCGGGTACCAATGACGCGCATGCGGGCAAAAATTGCCGAGCGCCTGCTGGAAGCTTCACAGACTACCGCGATGCTGACCACCTTTAACGAGGTGAACATGGCGCCGGTGATGGCCCTGCGCAAAAAATACAAGGAACAGTTTGAAAAGACCCACAACGGTACGCGACTGGGTTTTATGGGCTTTTTTGTCAAAGCTGCCTGCGAAGCGTTGAAGCGCTACCCCGCTGCCAACGCCTCCATTGACGGTAACGATGTTGTTTACCACGGCTATCAGGACATTGGTGTGGCCGTGTCTACGGGTAATGGTTTGGTCGTGCCGGTACTGCGTGACGCCGATTTTATGAGCCTGGCCGATGTGGAGGGTTCTGTTTTTGACTTGGGCACCCGCGCCCGGGCCAATAAGCTGAGTATCGATGACATGACCGGGGGCACTTTTACGGTCACCAATGGCGGTGTTTTTGGTTCGCTGATGAGCACGCCAATTCTTAACCCACCGCAGACGGCCATTCTTGGGATGCACAAAATCCAGGAACGCGCGATGGTGGTTGAGGGCGAAATCGTGATATTGCCAATGATGTACTTGGCTCTGTCTTACGATCATCGAATCATCGACGGTAAGACCGCAGTGCAGTTCCTCGTGGCCATAAAGGACCTTATAGAGGATCCGGCTCGCATCCTGCTGCAGCTTTAGGCGCAGATTTCATCACTCGTTATTTGATGGGAAATTGAACATGGCGAACAAGTTTGACGTTGTAGTGATCGGCTCCGGCCCTTCTGGTTACGTGGGCGCTATCCGCGCGGCGCAGCTCGGTTTGAGCACCGCCGTTGTGGAGGAGTGGATAGACGACAAGGGCGCCGCGACCCTTGGCGGGACCTGTTTGAATGTCGGGTGTATTCCCTCCAAAGCCTTGCTCGATAGCAGCCAGAAGTATGTGGAGGCGCGCGACCATATGGCTGTGCACGGTATTATCGTGGATGCACCTGCGATCGACGTGCCGGCAATGCAAAAGCGCAAGGAGCAGATCGTCGGGCAACTGACCGGAGGCATTGCGGGGCTCTTCAAGCACAACGGCGTGACTGTTATTCAGGGCCGCGGAAAGGTGCTCGCCGGGGCCAATGTCGAGGTGACTGCAGCGGACGGCAGCGTTTCTGTGGTGGAGGCGGGCAGTGTGATTATCGCCGCCGGCTCAGAGCCGGTCACCATCCCGCCGGCCCCTGTGGATGAAGAATATATCGTTGACTCAACCGGGGCGCTGGAGTTCACGGAGGTGCCTGAGCGTCTGGGAGTCATTGGCGCCGGGGTAATTGGCCTCGAGTTGGGCAGCGTCTGGGCCCGGCTGGGTTCCGAAGTGATTCTCCTCGAGGCGCTGGATGAATTCCTGCCGATGATGGATACGCAGATCGCCAAGGAATCGGCAAAGATATTCAAGAAACAGAAGCTGGACGTGCGTCTGGGTTGTCGAGTAACCGATGCCACGGTGGTAGATGGCAAGGTGCACGTGCGCTTTGACTCTGCGGAGGGCGAACACACGGAAGTATTCGATAAACTGATTGTTTCCGTCGGGCGTCGCCCGTGCACGCGTGGCTTGCTGGCTGAAGACAGTGGTGTCAGCCTTGATGAGCGCGGCTTTATTTTTGTGAATGACCAATGCGTTACCGAGGCGCCCCACGTCTATGCGGTGGGGGATGTGGTGCGCGGGCCCATGCTGGCCCATAAGGGCTCGGAAGAGGGTGTGATGGTGGCTGAGCGAATCGCCGGCAAGTCAGCGCAGATCAATTACGACTGTATCCCCTCGATCATTTACACGCACCCGGAGGTAGCCTCCGTGGGTCGCACTGAGCAGGAGCTAAAGTCTGACGGTGTGCCCTTTAAAGTGGGCGTTTTTCCGTTTGCGGCTTCCGGCCGGGCATTGGCCGCCAACGATTCAGACGGCATGGTGAAAATCATTGCCCACGCGGATAACGACCGTATTCTCGGCTGTCATATTGTCGGGCCTTCTGCGGCGGATCTGACTCAGCAGGTGGCTATCGCTATGGAATTTGGATCTAGTGCGGAAGATCTTGCACTTATGGTGTTCGGCCATCCAACGCTTTCGGAGGCTGTACATGAAGCTGCCCTGGCGGTGGATGGACACGCGATTCACATCGCCAATCGCAAACGCCGTTGAACAACCGGCGGTTTGCCCGGGTGGGCGACTGCTTCTTGAATCGCGATTGGCCGCACGCAACGCCGATCGCACATCTTTCTTTATGTTGTAACAGGAATCGACATGAACCTTCATGAGTACCAGGGTAAGCAACTCTTCGCCGAGTATGGCTTGCCGGTTTCCAAGGGTCACGCAGTGGACTCCCCCAATGCCGCCACAGAGGCGGCAGACATGATTGGCGGGGATAAGTGGGTGGTAAAGGCACAGGTGCATGCGGGGGGGCGCGGCAAGGCCGGTGGAGTGAAACTGGTCACGACCAAGCAGGAAATAACTGACTTCGCCTCACATTGGCTGGGTCGACGCTTGGTGACCTATCAGACAGATGCCAGTGGTCAGCCGGTATCCAAGATACTGGTGGAAACCTGCACAGACATCGCCGACGAGTTGTATCTTGGCGCAGTGGTCGATCGCGCCAGTCGTCGCATCGTGTTCATGGCGTCGACGGAAGGCGGTGTGGAGATCGAAAAGGTCGCGCATGAAACGCCAGAGAAGATTCTCCGGGCGACCGTCGATCCTCTCGTTGGGGCGCAGCCTTACCAGGGTCGCGACCTTGCATTCAGGCTGGGACTGGCTGGCGAGCAGGTGAAGCAGTTTGTGAAGATCTTCCTGGGTCTGGCCCTTATGTTCAAGGAACGGGACCTGGCACTGATCGAAGTGAATCCGCTGGTGATTACCACCGAAGGAAACCTGCACTGCCTCGATGCAAAAATTGGCGTGGACAGCAATGCCCTGTTCCGGCAACCGGCGCTGCGCGAAATGCACGACCCTTCTCAGGAAGACGAACGCGAATCGCACGCCGCGCGGTGGGAGCTCAACTATGTGGCTCTGGATGGCAATATCGGTTGCATGGTGAACGGCGCAGGACTGGCCATGGGCACCATGGACATCGTCAAGCTGCACGGTGGCGATCCCGCCAACTTCCTTGATGTGGGGGGCGGGGCGACCAAGGAGCGTGTCTCGGAGGCTTTTAAGATCATTCTGTCCGATGAGAAAGTTAAAGCAGTACTGATCAATATCTTTGGTGGCATCGTGCGCTGCGACCTGATTGCCGAAGGGGTGATTGGCGCGGTTCAGGAAATTGGCGTCGAAGTCCCCGTAGTTGTCCGACTCGAGGGCAATAACGCGGAACTCGGTCGCAAGGTTCTGGCAGACAGTGGCCTGAATATTATTGCGGCCAGCAGTCTCACGGACGCCGCGCAGCAGGCGGTTAAAGCAGCGGGAGGAGTCGCCTGATGAGCATTCTGATCAACAAAGACACCAAAGTTATCTGTCAGGGATTTACCGGATCACAGGGTACTTTCCACTCGGAACAGGCGATCGACTACGGCACGCTGATGGTTGGCGGTGTCACCCCCGGTAAGGGCGGCCAGCAGCATCTTGGCTTGCCGGTTTTCAACACCGTGGCTGAGGCCGTTGAGACCACTGGCGCTCATGCTTCCGTCATCTATGTGCCAGCGCCTTTTTGTAAGGATTCTATCCTCGAGGCGGCCAACAGCGGCGTGCAACTGGTCGTCTGTATCACCGAGGGCATACCGACCCTGGATATGCTCGAGGCGAAGGTTAAATGTGACGAACTCGGGGTGCGCCTCGTCGGGCCGAATTGCCCGGGTGTCATCACACCGGGTGAATGCAAGATAGGGATCATGCCCGGCCACATCCACCTGCCGGGCAAAGTCGGTATCGTTTCACGCTCGGGCACGTTGACCTATGAGGCGGTGAAACAGACCACCGATGCGGGCTATGGCCAGTCCACCTGTGTCGGCATTGGCGGCGACCCGATTCCGGGCTCGAACTTCATCGACATTCTGGCGCTCTTCGAGGCGGATCCGGCGACGCAAGCCATTGTTATGATTGGCGAGATCGGTGGCACTGCGGAAGAAGAAGCAGCGGCATATATCAAGGCCAACGTAACAAAGCCTGTTGTGTCTTACATTGCCGGGGTAACCGCACCCAAGGGTAAACGTATGGGTCACGCTGGAGCCATTATCTCCGGCGGTACGGGTACAGCGGATGAGAAGTTCGAGGCACTGGAAGACGCAGGCGTTAAGACCGTCCGTTCCCTCGCGGATATCGGCTCTGGACTTGCCGAAGTAACCGGCTGGTAATCGGCTGCCAAGCCGCTGGGTGCGGCAAGGTACCCGACTGGCGGGCGCCTGGAGTCAATGTGGACCGGATGAACGGTTCACGACGGCTGCAAGCGCCCGTTTTTTTTATGGATGCTCTATTGCGACAGCGCATCCCACTGCAGCCGGCTGCGGCCTTGATACGCTCTCCGTCTTCGAGCAATAGCACACCGGCGTTAACCGCCGCATTGGTGCTCTCACTGACAGCAGCGACATACCCGGCACGGTCGAGATAAAGCATCGCCATAGTTGCCGCATCGAGCAGAGCGGTTGTGCCCGACAGGCGGCAGCCTACCAGACCTTCATTGAACTCTCCGGAAAGCCGTGCTGCGGCAACATCTAGGGGGTGCGCAGGCCTCCCAGGACTTTGCCCTGATCGTCATACGGGTAGTCGGACTGATCATCATTGACGCTCAGGCGCTCTACCTCCGGCGCGGCGTCGCCGTTACGTACCCAGTTGTCGAGCGCGTTGAGCGCAGCCATGTACACCCAGGGCATTGGCCCGGAGTTCAATGGCTTTGCACATTTGAACAGGCCGAGGATCGTGTCGTTTTCAACCACCAGGGCTTTTTCTGCGCCGATTCCGACGTTATCGCGCCCGAGATCCAGTTGGTAGTTGTCGTTATGAGCGGCGCCCGCGGTTTCCCACAACCGGAAATACTCACTATCGCCTGCCTTTCGTCCACGGCCCCGAGGGGGATCACATCAGTTTCTGACTGGAAGTTGATCACCGGGGTGCTGAGGTCATCGCGAAAAAGCACGGCTTCAGGTGCTGGAATCTCGGTTTGCGGTGACTGTGACAGGGCCTGACTACTGTTGTAGCGGCTATCTACTAGAAACGGGTCATACGCATTGTAGAAAGGTTGGATGGGGTTGATGTAGGTCAGCAGACGCGATGCGGACTGCGACTCGCCGCTGGCGATGATCACCTCGGGGGTGAAGCCGCCAAGAATACCGCCGTCCCCGGCGCGCACAGCGGCCGTGACCTGGCTAAACATATCGTAGGAGAAACTGTCTCCCGGGTGCGTGAGGCTGGCGTAGCGTTCCGGGTCGGCCTGCGCCAGATAAAGGGGCAGCACCGCATCCTCCTGCCCCTCGATACCGACTCGCTGTGCGGCGACGTTTACCCAGGCATGCCCGCGTCGCAGTGCTTCCACGTGTCCGGCCCTCCAGCCTGCGGGCACATCAAAGCCGTTGGTGACATTGAGCCATTCGACGACCACCGTGCCGCTGAAATCGGAGCTACTTGCGGGTCGATATACGACTACGCGGATTCGGTAGTCGGCCATATCCGTGCGTTCGGCCTTCCAGCGACCGTCGTTGGCCAGCTCATTCAGGTTGCCGAAAGAGCTGGCGCTGCCGGACAGGAAAAACTCTTCTTGCACATAGCCCTGTTCAGCGAAATCGAAACTGGTGCTGATGAGTACCGCTGCACCGATGTCCGGCGGGGTCTCTACCGTGGGCTGTGCCACCGGGAGATACACCGATTCAGGCGGTACTACTTCAATGGCGGTATTTCAAGGGTTTTGCTGTCGCTACAGGCCAGCAGCATTGCGCAGCACAGGGGTGCCAGCGGGCGCAGGAGTCCGGGTGCACCCATCGGGGGGGGATCTCACTGTAGGTCAGCTACCAGATTCGTCGAGCGGCCCTTGAAATACAAGTGTGATGCCCGCATTAAGTGCACCTCAAGGCCCTAAATTTTTTGTTCTGAGAAAAACACAGAGGAACACATGACCGCAGAAATTAATAAGGAAACGCTGGGATTTCAGACCGAGGCACGACAGCTGCTTCACCTGATGATCCACTCCCTGTACTCCAATAAGGAGATCTTTCTTCGCGAGCTGATCTCCAACGCCTCCGATGCCGTCGACAAGCTGCGCTTTGCCGCTCTTGCGGACGATGCGATGCTCCAGGGAGATGGAGATTACGCCGTGCGTGTGGACGTGGATAAGGACGCGGGCACGGTGACTATCTCTGATAACGGCATAGGCATGACCCGGGATGAGGTTGTCGACAATCTGGGCACCATTGCCCGTTCGGGAACGTCGGCGTTTCTGGAGCAGCTATCCGGTGATCAGAAGGCGGATTCGCAGCTGATTGGTAAGTTTGGGGTTGGTTTCTACTCCTCATTTATTGTTGCTGAGCGCGTTGAAGTGCACACGCTCAAAGCCGGTGCGGCGTCGGAGGAGGGTGTGCTCTGGGAATCGCACGGTGAGTCGGAGTTTTCCATTGAGCCGCGTGACAAAGCCAGTCGCGGTACGAGCATCACGCTGCATTTGCGTAAGGACTGCGAAGAATATGCCGATGACTGGCGTGTGCGCAGTGTTATCAAGAAGTACTCGGATCATATTTCTGTGCCGGTGATGATGCTTGAGCCGGCGGCGCCGCTAGCCGATGTTGCTGACAGTGATAGTGATGACGTGGCCGAGACCCCGGCGGAGCCCGTTTACAAGGCGGTGAACGAAGCGACAGCCCTGTGGACGCGCAGCCGCAGTGATGTGAGCGATGATGAGTACAAGGAGTTCTATAGGCACGTCTCTCACGATTTTGAGGATCCAATGACCTGGAGCCACAACCGGGTGGAAGGCAAGCTGGAATATACCAGCCTGCTGTATATCCCGGCTCGGGCGCCCTTTGACTTGTGGAATCGCGAGGCCAACCGCGGCGTCAAGCTGTATGTAAAGCGCACATTCATCATGGATGATGCAGAGCAGTTTCTACCCCTCTACCTGCGTTTTGTAAAAGGCGTGCTGGATTCAAATGATCTGTCTCTCAACGTATCCCGGGAGATATTGCAGCAGGACAAGACCGTAGACTCGCTGCGATCGGCCCTGACCAAGCGCGTGCTCGACATGCTGTCAAAGCTTGCGAAGAAGGATGCGGAGCAATACGCCACACTCTGGAAGGAGTTTGGTCAGGTGCTCAAAGAGGGGCCCGCGGAGGATGCGGGGAACCGCGAGAAGATCTCGGAACTGCTGCGCTTCTCAACGACGCACACGGATGAGGAAGCCCAGAACCAGTCGCTCAAGGATTATGTAGAGCGCATGCAGGACGGCCAGGACAAGATTTACTATGTGGTGGCAGAGAACTTCAACACCGCGCGTCGCAGTCCGCAGCTTGAGATATTTCGCAAGCGCGGTATAGAAGTGCTGTTGCTGTGCGACCGGGTTGACGATTGGCTCATGAGCCATCTGCAGGAGTTTGACGGCAAGCAGTTACAGGATGTGTCCCGCGGCCAGCTGGATCTGGATGATGAGAACGAGGAAGACAAGCAGGCCCGGGAGGAAGCGGCAAAAGCTGCGGAGAGCCTGCTGGAGAGGATGGGGGCTGTGTTTGGCGCCGATGTTAGTGAAGTGCGTGTCAGCCACCGACTCACGGAATCGCCTGCCTGTCTGGTTGTTGGCGAGCAGGATATGGGTGCGCAGATGCGCCGTATCATGGAGGCCGCAGGTCAGCCGCTCCCGGATAGCAAGCCGATCCTGGAAATAAACCCAACCCACCCGCTTATCAGCCAGCTGGACCGGGAGAGTGACGAGGAGCGTTTCGCCGATCTCGCGCGCATTATTTTTGACCAGGCGAATCTCGCTGAGGGCGGGCAACTCGACGATCCCGCTGCCTATGTGGAGCGTCTGAACCGGCTGTTGCTACAGCTCAGTGCTGCCTGAGTTGTCAGTAGCCGGCGGCAGAGCGCTATAGTGTGCTTATGCGAATAGTTAAAGTGTCAGGTTTAGCAGCGTTTGTAATGGCAGTGCACGGTGCACTGCTTCTCCTGTGGGCGCCGCTGATCGCGGCGCAGCCGGCCGCTGTGGTCACGGCTGCAGAGCCGGCGGCTATGCTGCTGGCAATTGATGAATTTGTGCATCTGGAAATGCATGATTCCCAACTAAGCAGCCCGGTACGGGATTATCTTGTGGCCCTGGGGGCGGTGCAGAAAATCCGTGGCGTATGGGCGCCGAGTGATAGCGAGCGGGTGAGCGGTCTGCGCACGAGCTATACCTGGAAACTTCTGGATGGCTATACCTCCGCAGAAGTTTTGGAGGAGATCACTGGGCAGTTTGTGGCCGCCGGCGATACAGAACCGCTGTTTGCGTGCGAAGCGCGCGCCTGTGGCCGTAGTGTGCAGTGGGCCAACCGGATTTTCAGACAGCGCCTCTTGTACGGTGTGGAAGTTTCGCAGCGTTATCGGGCCTATCGATTACAACGGGATGGCAAGGAGTACCGTTTGTTATTGTACAGCTCCTATCGAACGGGCGATCGGCAGTACCTGCACGCGGAAGTGATAGAGCTGGACCCCGCAGCCTAGCGAGCGGGCGACAGCTGCAGTAGCGATAAAAACTCATCGCGGGTTTTTTGGTCGCTGCGGAAGCTGCCCAGCATGGCGGAGGTTTTCATCAATGAGTTCTGTTTTTCCACGCCGCGCATCATCATACACATATGCTGTGCTTCGATTATGACGCCCACGCCGGCGGCTTCGGTCACCGACATGATCGTTTCTGCGACCTGCATGGTGAGTGATTCCTGTATCTGCAGCC
>JBLIIW010000112.1:0-12650 GCA_047635315.1 Halieaceae bacterium
CACTGAGGCGGTCTTCGATATAGGAGTTGAGCTCGTCGGGGACAACGGTATAGGTCTCTTCACACCACTCGAGGCCAAAGGCCAGATTTAACGTTTCGCTCATCGCTTTTGAGAAATCTGTAGTAAATTTCAGCTCTTCCTGTTCATAGCCACCGGGATCAAAATCCCGCTGCAGCGGCTCCCCATCGGCACCCAGCCCACGCCCTGCATTTGTAGTATTGCTCAAAAAGTAGTCGATCTCGTTGTACCCAAAGCCAACATCGTAGTAGATGCCGCTGGACATCTCGCCGCGTATCCCGGCGTTGATACTGACATCGTCCTGCCCGACACCCTGATTGCCTGCCGCTATTAGATCGGCTGCATCCGGTCGCTGAATACCTCTGGAAAGACCGTCGTTATCCCAGTACTTGGTGGTTATCTTCAGGAAGCCTTCCTCGCCCCAGGCGAAACCAATGTTGCCGGCAACGTTGATACTCTACTCACCGTCGTAGACGGTCTCCATACTGCAGCGTCATGGTGCCGCGTTCGCGATCGTCGTTAATCTGAAAGCTCATTACGCCGGCAATGGCATCGGAGCCGTACTGCGCGGCAGCTCCGTCACGAAGCACCTCGATGCTTTTCAATCCCAAGCTGGGGATCATGCCAATATCCATCCCGGGTGCAACGTTACCCGCCGCTGGCGAAAAAATAGTACGAGCGCAGAGCGATGTCGGCGTTTGCCGTTCACCAATACCAGGGTCTGGTCCGAGGTAATACCCCGCAGCGATGTCGGCCGGATGAAAGCGCTGCCGGCCCCGGTAACTGGCGTTGCGCTATAGAATGGGATCAGCGCAATACTGCCGTCATCCCTCGTGCCGGGGTGAATCGCAGATCCACCGTCAGCGGTACCGCCGGCTCTGAACACTCGGGCTCCCATACACCGGCAGTGCCTAGCGAAAAGATCCACGCTTCGCCTCTTTGCATCTATACTACTTCTCGGGTCGAGCTCGGCCACAAATCAGCAGGGGAAAGTCGCCGCGCTTTTCATCGCTGCATGCAGTAATTCAGGTCCGGATGAACCGGCTACACTTTTTCCTTCAGGAGGAGCAAATGTCACAAAAAATGAAATTTTCCAGCTGGCCGCTGGCGATATTTATGTTGGCTGCAAGCGCTCTGTCCACGGCGGCAGACAAACCCAATATTCTTGTTCTGTGGGGCGATGATATCGGGGTTTGGAATACCAGCGCCTATAACCGTGGCGGCATGGGCTACATGACACCGCGCATAGATTCCATAGCGGATGAAGGCGCCTTGTTCACCGATATGTATGCACAGCAGTCTTGTACAGCAGGCCGCGCATCATTCATCCTAGGCCAACAGCCCTTTAGAACAGGGTTGTTGACTATCGGCATGCCCGGCAGTGATCAGGGCATTCCAGACTGGACACCTACTATTGCTGATCTGCTAAGAGAGCAGGGCTATGCCACCGGGCAATTTGGTAAAAATCACCTGGGTGACCAAGACGAGCATCTGCCTACGAATCACGGTTTTGACGAATTTTTTGGCAACCTCTATCACTTAAACGCCGAGGAAGAGCCAGAGACCTATTACTACCCCAAAGATCCTGCATTTCATAGAAAGTTTGGACCCCGCGGTGTGATTCATTCTTATGCGGATGGCAAGATCGAAGATACCGGTTCCTTGACCAGAAAGCGTATGGAAACAGTCGACGCCGAATTCGGCGGGGCGGCCAAGAAGTTTATGGCTAACGCCGTTGAGGCCGACAAGCCTTTCTTTGTCTGGATGAACTTTACACGCATGCACGTCTGGACGCGCTTACAGGAGAAGTACAGAGGTAAGTCCGGCATCGGCATCTATGCGGATGGGATGTTGGAGCTCGATGACATGGTCGGCAGCTTCCTCGACGAGCTCAAAACCCTGGGCGTAGATGAGAACACCATAGTTATCTTCTCTACAGATAACGGCGCAGAAAAGTTCAGCTTCCCGGACGGCGGCGCGTCGCCCTACCACGGCGAGAAAGGAACCACCTGGGAAGGCGGAATGAGAGTCCCACAGATGGTCAGGTGGCCCGGCACGATCAAGCCTGGAAGCATCTTCAACGACACCATGAGTCAGGAAGACTGGATGCCGACACTACTGGCCGCCGCTGGCGCGCCGAATGTGAAAGAAGAGCTGGCTTCCAAAAATGGCTACAAAGCCAACGGCAAGAACTTTCGTGTGCACCTCGATGGCTATAACTTCAAACCCTATTTTGAAGGTAAAGAAGAAAAAGGGCCGCGACGAGAGATCATGTATTTCGCAGCCAGCGGCATGCTGAACGCCATACGCGTAGATGACTGGAAAGTCGCCTTTGCAACGGAGAAAGGTGGAATTAATGAAGCCTTTAGAGAAACGCCAGCATGGCCAGTAATCACCAACCTGAGAGCTGACCCGTTTGAAAGTGCCTCGCGAGAATCGGGCATGTATCTCCGCTGGTATGCTGACAATATGTGGCTGATGGTTCCCGCACAGGGGTTTGTTCGCGATTTCTTCATGACAATAGGCGACTACCCATTCCAGACAGGAGGCAGCTTGAGCGCCAGCAATATCGGCTATGGCACCCTGAAAAAGCAGAAAGCGATGGGCAGTCTCAAAGCGCTGATGGATATATCGGTGCAGAACTAGAGCGTCGGATGCCAGGAGCCCGGGCTGATTTTTCAGCCCGGGTTTTTTTTCGCCGCGATCAGGGCTTCTAACGCTTTCCCCTACAGCCTTCAGTTCCGGGCGACGCGCAGCATCGGAATAAGAACCGGCGATGAGCCGCTCTGAATAATCCCCATCTCTTCAAAGCCATGCCGCTTATAGAGCGAGATATTCATCGGACTGGACGATTCCAGGTAGGCGGGCAGGCCCTGCGTATCGATATGCGCAAGCGCATGCTTCATCAACTGCGCGCCGTACCCCCTTCCTTGATAGGCATGGTCAACACCCAGCACCGCCAGATACCAACAAGGGTCCTCCGGGTGATATCGCTGCATTCCCTCAAGCAACCCGACACAGTCTTCGTGAATCTCCTCCCGAATACTGGCTTGCATCGCGGCCACAAGCCGCTCCTCGTCTGGACCGCTTCCCGGCGCATGCCACAGCGCCGCCCCTTCAAAACCGTCGCAGCGGAAGGCGGTCTCCTGGCCAATCGCCCCGCCACCGAACGCCTCATAAAATTCGCCCGTCGCCGCCCTCAGAAAGTCCGCCGCCTCGGGATACATCCAACGCATCAGCGGATCAGCAGAAAAGGCACTTGCAAGCGATGCGAATACACGAGCGCGCTCGTCGTCCCGCACCCGGAGCACAGCGCTGCCGCCAAGAGAACTCATATATCGATGCTCTGCCCCAGCATCGCATTCACCAAGCCACCATCTACCGTGATCGTATCGCCCACAACGTAGTCTCCGGCGCGACTTGCAAGGAAGATTGCTGCACCGGCGAGGTCTTCCGCGGTGCCAATCCGCCCAATCGGAATGTTTTTGCCAATCTCATCGCCATGATCCCGCGCTGCCGTATTCATGTCCGAAGCGAAAGCCCCGGGCGCTATAGAGGTTACGATGATGTTGTCTCGAACCAGCCGTGCCGCCATACGCTTAGTGAGATAAATAAGACCGGACTTCGACGCGTGGTAGCTATAGGTCTCCCAGGGGTTCAAACGCTGCCCGTCGATCGACGTGATGTTGATGACCTTCGCGAGGGAACCACTGGCACCGCCGGCCTTTAGCATTTCATGCAGTGCCTGAGTCAAGAAAAATGGCGACTTGAGATTCAGGTCCATGACCTTGTCCCAACCCTTCTCCGGGAAGCTCTCAAAGTCGTGGGCCCAAGCAGCGCCAGCGTTGTTAACAAGGATATCCAGCTTCGACTCGCGCTCGGCGAGTGCAGCAGCCAATGTACGTACACCCTCGACCGTGGAAACATCCTGAGGAAGCGCATGACAGTTGGGCCCGAGCGCTTCCGCAGTGGCGTCACAGTCCGCGGCCTTCCGCGAAGTGATATAGACCGTCGCACCCTGGGCGATATAGGCCTCAGCGATGGTCCTGCCAAGATTGCGTGACCCACCGGTAACGAGGGCGACCCGTCCGGCGAGGGAAAAAAGGTTTTTGATATCCAAAATAATTCTCCGATTAGGGTTATTGTCTCTGTGTTGGGAATTTCCTGTCGACCTTCTGCCCGGCCGTGACGTTTGGCGAAGGTTTTTCTGCGGATGCGACTATGGCTGCCCCGGCATCGCCAGCACTCCAGTAAAGGTCGACTTTATCTTACCGCTTCAGGCGCAAGAAGGCGCGCTGTTGCGCCACATCGGTACTGGGCGCTACAGTCACCGGGTAGGCCGCTGATCATCGCGCCTGGACGGTAGAAAGAACCCCCGCTCAGACCTCGAGGTGTTGACCCAGTCGTCGGTAAAACGCGCTGTTACAACCAGTCCGTGAGCGCTATACCGACACCGATTCGATTGCTGTAGTTCTCCATGTCGATGAGGTTTTCTCCGTAACCCGAATAGACCTGCACAAAGCCCTTAAGCCGTCGGAAAAGAGGAAAGGTGTAGTTCAGCTCCAAACCACTGCGATTAGGGCTGCTGAGATTGTTCTTCAGAACCGCGGCGAAGGTGTGCCGCTCGCGCTTGTGTGCCAGCCCAATTTGTAGCCGGCCCATGTAGTCTTCGATATTGGGGTTGTCATCGCTTTCTTCTGGCTCGCTGATCCGGGCCCAGGTTTTGGCCTCAAATACCCAGGCGCCGCGATCGAGAGCCAGCTCTGCCGTCACGCGGTTCCAGCTTCTGGAGAGTGGTTCGGAGCGGCCATTTGATTGATGATTCAGGGCGAGCGCGGCGAAACGGGCGTTCCAGCCAAGAACATTGAAATCGACGGGGATCTGCCAAAAAACTTCCGGCTGATGGTTAGTTTCGCGAAAGGGAGCAGATGCGTCATCCTCGGCATAAAGCTGCCAATAGGATTGCTGGGTGTAGGCCGCCCACACGGAAGAACCCCGCCACAAGCCACGCGCGAGCCGCGTCTTGAGGCTTAGCTGCATCTTTATCTCGTACTCGCTAAAACTCTCGCCAAAGGCCCCGAAATCAGAATAGTCAGCCCTGGCGTTATAACTCACCGGCAGGATGTAGTTCGGCTTGTGAGGCGTGATGGAGAACCATTGATCGGTGAGGACCTCCTCTTGCTCAAGGCGCGCTTCGATCAGCGATCTCTGCGCAACATCCTCGAAGAAGAGCTCGCTCTCAGGCTCAAGGTCGATATCAGGCAACTGCGCAGGCTCAAAGTAGCTGTCGAAACAATTGAGCCTCGCGTCGGCATCAGGGATGTAAGCGCAGGTCTCCGGGTTGCTGTAGACCGCCGACGATACAAGACACAATACAGCCGCGAATCGGCAGTCAAATAGCATGGATAATTACTCGCATTCAAACATTGATGTGGTGTTGACGAGAGCCGTCGAGGCCTAAGCGTTGTGTGCCAAGGATACGCCCGGTGATAAGCGGGCCCTGCATTCCTGGAGGGCCCACCAAGTGCGTAATCCGGATTATGCCGCCATTACCATGGCGGCCCTATAGTACCGAGCAGCGACTCTCAGCGACGACCCCTACCCGGCGCTCGACGCGTTGTGGCCGGGCGTGATGCCTGCCGGCTTGCGCCCCGCTGCCGTGACTGATGATCGCGATTCAAATTGCTGCGATCGACCTGGCGATTCTTGGACGCCGGCTGATTACGCTCCATAGCCGATCGATCCTGCTGCCACTGTCCATTCTGGCGGGATTCCCACTGGTTATTGTTGCGGCGCACAACGTTGCCGTTCTTGTCAGCAAATACATTATTCTCGCGATTCGTCGCCGGGCGTGCCTGCTGCAGATTGCGTTGTGTCGTGGCACGGTCAGCGTTACGCGAGCGGGTCTGATCACGGTTATAAAGATTGGTTCGTGAACCATCTCGATTAACGTTGTTACTTCTGTCGATATTGTTTTTGACTTTCGTGCGATTGCCAATATTCACACTGTTGCCGATATTGATATCGCCCGTATTGATTATAGTATTGCCGCCATGATATCCACCACCATAGTGACCACCGCAACAACGTCCCGGGTAATAACCGCCGTGATATCCGCCACCCCAACTCACGCCCATACTGAAGAAACCATTCGACCAGCTGACACCTACGTTCCAGCCAGTCCAGGGGTTGTAGCCAACGTGCATGCCCCATGTCGGTGGCCGCGGATAATAGTAGCGACCATAGTATGGCGGGTAGTACCAACCGGTACCGTAAACCGGCACTCCGTAGTACGGGTAAGACCACATGTATCCAGGTGTATAGCCCACGTAAACGACTTCCGGGGTCGACTGATAGATATGTACGTTGGTCGTGTTGTAGACCGGCGAGCTCGGCGGAATCTGCTGGATTTCCTCGTCGGGAATGGAGTCAGATAAAACCCACGGACCGGCAGCTTTTTTTGAATCGAACCAGACACCGTTATCTACGGCGTAATAATGGCCGTCGATAAGCAGCACCTGCGCGGCGGTGTTGACCGCATAGCTTACTTTTGTACCGCTGATTTTCTCAAAGTCTGGATTGCCGTCATATTCCACGCTCAGGCTTGCCTTGCTGCGTTCAATGGCGGCGGTCTCAGGGATCTGCGCATCCAACATAGCGTCATTGGCTTCCTCAGTACCGGCGACCGAAACGCGTAACCCACCGATATCTGAGTCCGGAGGAATACTCGCGAAGCTCTGTGGTAATTCGTCGGCACGCACAAATGTCCATGGCCCGGCTTGGGAACGACTGCGGTACCAACGGCCGGATAACAACAAGTACATGTTGCTGGTTGAGAGCTCGCGCAGCCAGGCTGTTTCGGTGTTCTTCACGTACAGCAAATCGCCGCCGGGCAAGGACTGCCAATCAGCCGTTCCCGAGCTAACGATCAGCTCTGTTGGCTTGTCCGCGGTAATAATCACCGGCGGCTGCTCAGGACCCTGGGCGTCGTTGCCTGCGTCCGCAAGCATTTGCTCCAGATCCTTCGGCGGCGTGGTCGTATATGACCAGGGACCGAGCGGCGCTTTCGCCGCGTACCAGAACTTCCCGCTGCTCAAGTAGTAGTCGCTAGTACCCTTCTTGCGAATCACTGCGAACGCTGTATTGAGCACTCGCTCATAAGGACTGTTGTCGATATCGGAATAGCGGGGGTCTCCGTCGTACAACAACAACACCGCAAGCTCTTTGGAAAAGATAATGGCTGGCGGATCGTTCTTCAGATTCTCAAGACTCTTCTTCTCGGTATTCGCAGAAGCCAGACTTGCGGAGAGCTTCTCTGTCGATATCTCGAAACCATTTTTGGGAATCGCACCCTCGACAATAGCCGTAAATCGTTGTTCGCCAGCATCCCGGGACTCGGGCCAACGCACATCGATAACTCTCACATCGCGAATCGTCGCAATACCAGAATCGGTATTGTTGTCTATTTTGGCTTCGAACCAGAACGCCCCGAAAATCGGCTCATCCTGCCCGTTGATTTCCAGCGACATGGCGGCGCGCCCCTTCAGCACGTTGCCCTTCAAGCTCTCCGGTTGAGGCTGATAAACAACAATTTTCCCCTCTTCTCCGGTAACTTCCTGTGGCCATTTGTTGGCTGAGGCCGCAAGGGAGAATAGTAGTGACCCCAATACGATCAGGACTCCTACAAGTTTGGAATTTGAATTCATGTTGTCTCACCCGTCCTATGTTCTCTAACCATGGCAAATCCACTGCGCCTACCTCGGTACGCACCAAAGCTGCTCACTCAGTCAGTAGTCCAGAAGCCTGCGTTGAGCGGACCGACCTACGCGGCCGCCGGAACAGACCGGCCCAAGCATGTTGACATGCGTCCGGCAGATTGGAATTGATCAAGTGTAAAGAAAGCGGAGGAGAATGTCTGCGTACCGGCGTCCCTATGGACGCGCACCGCACTGAGGTGAACGGACGAGCGAAACCGGGGAGAACCGCAATGAGTTGGCGAACCAACTGCGCGAGCTCGACGTGCCCGAGGAATGGGTTCACGAGATCGTAACCAAATCCGGGGAACTGCTGGAGGCGGACATTATCATCACCGCGACCGCTTTCAACCTCAGTTTGATGGGTGATATGGCCTTCGACGTCGAAGCGGTGGATTTTGGCAACACCTACACCTACCGCGGCCTGATGAACTCTGGCGCGCCCAATATGTCCTTCATGTTTGGCTAGCTGCGCACCAGTTGGACCATGCGTGTCGACCTGGTCTGCGACTACGTCTGTCGCCTGCTCAATCACATGCATGAGAAAAGCGCGAGCGTGTGTACACCGACACTGCGCGAGCGGGATCAGAATATGAGCGTTTCGTCATGGATCGACTAGGACGAGTTCAATCCGGGCTATATGCAACGCAGCAAGCACCTGATGCCCAAGCGCGGTGACCACGAGCCCATCTTGGTCCCAGTCTGCAGGCTGACATCGATCGGCGGAGGCTGCCTTCGGCAAATCGGCCGAGGGGAAGCGGAGGCTAGTGTGCGGAAGCGTTGGGCAATATCGATCCGATATGTAAAGCTATGCGCGGCTTAAACAGGCTTGCCTGCTCCAACACTTCCACACTGAGGAAATCCGATGACCAACAGCTTCAAGGCACTGATTGCGCGTAAAGACGACGAATATCGCTGCGGCTACGAAACGCTGACACTTGATGACCTGGATGCCGGTGATGTCACCGTCGCAATTGAGTTTTCTACCCTGAACTTCAAAGACGGTCTGGCCATCACTGGAGCGGCGCCGATTGCCCAGCGTCACCCGCTGGTTCTCGGAATCGACTACGCAGGTACAGTTGTCGAGTCGCAGCATGCGCATTTCAGCGTGGGTGATCGCGTTGTCATGAATGGCTACGGCGCATCGGAGTATCTGCATGGTGGCTATGCTGAGCGGGCCCGCGTCAGTGGCGACCTGCTGGTAAAGCTCCCCGCGTCCATTTCCAATCGCCAGGCCATGGCCATTGGCACCGCCGGCTATACGGCCATGCTCAGCGTCATGGCGCTGCAGAGCGGCGGCCCCGCCCCTGAGGACGGAGAGATCCTGGTAACCGGAGCGGCGGGGGGCGTTGGCTCGGTGGCCATCAGCCTTCTCGCGGGTCTGGGTTATGAAGTCGTCGCGTCCACCGGCCGTGCGGAAGAGGCCGGGTTCCTTCAATCCCTGGGCGCCAGCGCTATCCTTGATCGTGCGACGCTTTCTGAGCGCGGCAAACCGCTACAGAAAGAACGCTGGGCAGGGGTCGTCGACTGCGTCGGTAGCCACACGCTCGCCAATGCCATTGCCCAAACGCGCTATGACGGTGTGGTAACTGCCTGTGGACTGGCACAGGGCGCTGACCTTCCGGCCACCGTAATGCCGTTCATCCTACGCAGCGTTCGCCTGCAGGGCGTCGACTCGGTGCAGGCGCCGATGCAGCGGCGAATTGCCGCCTGGGACCGTCTCGCGACTGAGCTGGATATGGCCAAGCTGGAAGCCCTGTCTTTCGACCTGCCCTTTAGCGATGTGCTGGCTCATGGCCCGGAAATACTGGCGGGCAGAGTGCGCGGCCGAGCGGTGGTCAATCTGGCGCGCTGAAAGGCGGCGGCTTTGGACCGCACCGAGATTGATACAACGTAGGCCGGATGCGACCCATATGCTTTAATCGAAGACTCGTGTGATGTAGATAGAAAGGAGTGAGCAAGCATGTACGGCTCAAGGATCAGCTGGCTGGGTTCGCTACTGTCGATAGCGGCCCTGTTGACGGCCTGCGAAGGGGCAACCCGGCCTGCGGTGGACACCGCAGTGAAGACTGCCGCCAAGACCTTCGAAGTACCGGCTCATTCGGCCGCTACCTTCTTTAAAACCACCAGTTTCAGAATGCCGGCACCGGGGCGCTATGCTTTTTCCGCCGGCAGCGGTGACCTTCTGATCTCCTCCGATGAGACGGGCGTTTACAACGCCTATAGATTGGCGATGGCCTCGGGCGAGCGCGTCCCTCTAACACACTCCACTAGCAGTCCAATCTACAGCCTGAGCTGGTTTCCCGCAGATGATCGCTTCCTCTACAGTCAGGACGGCGGTGGCGATGAGCTGAATCATATTTATGTGCAACTTGAATCAGGTGAGGCTGTAGATCTGACGCCGGGAGTCAAACTCAAGGCCGGTCTGATTGGCTGGCAGCAAGACGGTAAGGCGTTTTACCTGTTCAGCAATGAGCGTGATCCCCAGGCTTTCGATGTCTATCGGTACTCCGCCAGTCACTACGATCGTGAACGCGTCTACGACAACACTGGCGGCTTCAGTCTCGGCGACCTCAGCCCCAACGGTCGCTGGCTGACGCTGAAAAAAGAGCATGGCAACGCAGATAGCGATCTGTATCTGGTTGATTTAATGGCGGCTGGCGCGGCGCCCATGCTGATCACCGCGCACGACGGTGACGTGACCTACGCCAGCTACACCTTTGAGCCGAGCAACTCTGCTCTGATCTACTCAAGCGATGCGCACGGCGAATTCTCCCAGGCCTGGCAATATGATCTACCGACGGGCGAGCATAGCGCGCTAATCACTGCAGACTGGGACCTGATGTACCTGAGCTACTCCCCGAGTGGCCGCTATCGCGTCAGCGCGGTCAATCGGGACGCCCGCACAGCGGTCACCATTCGCGATGAAATGCGCGACGAGACGATTAGCATCACCGACCTGCCGGACGGTGACCTGAACGGCGTGCGGTTCTCCCGGGACGAATCAGCGATCGCGTTCTCTTTAAATGGCGACACCGCGCCGCCCGATGTCTACGCCATGTCAATGGCTGACAACAAGCCGCGGCGCATGACCAGCGCGCTCAACCCCGCCATAGATTCTTCACACCTGGTGCCTGGAGAGGTCGTCCGATTTGCGAGCTACGATGGTCTTCAGGTCCCTGGCATTCTCTATCGCCCGCACGGAGCCAGCGCCCAGGCGCCGGCGCCGGCGCTCGTCTTTGTACACGGTGGACCCGGGGGACAGAGTCGCCACGGATATCGCGCGGCACTGCAACATCTTGTTAACCACGGCTATGCGATCTATGCCATCAACAACCGCGGTTCATCCGGATACGGCAAGACCTTCTATCATCTCGACGACCTGCGTCATGGGGAAGCCGATCTGGGAGATGTCGTGGCTTCCCGCGACTTCCTTGCAGGCCTTGACTGGGTAGATGGTGAGCGCATTGGCATTTACGGGGGCTCCTATGGCGGCTATATGGTCGCCGCAGCACTGGCCTTCGAACCGGAGGCTTTCGAGCTTGGCATCAACGTCTTTGGGGTAACCAACTGGGTCCGAACGCTATCGTCGATCCCCGAGTGGTGGGGACCGATGCGCGGCCGGCTATATGCGGAGCTCGGCGATCCGGCCACCGACGAAGAGCGACTCCATCGCATCTCGCCGCTATTTCATGCGGATAACATTGTGCGTCCCCTGTTAGTCGTTCAGGGCGCGAACGATCCACGGGTCCTGCAGGTCGAGAGCGATGAACTGGTGGCCAGCGTCCGCGCGAATGGAGTACCCGTCGAGTACGTCCTGTTTGATGATGAGGGGCACGGTTTTCGGCGGCGGGAGAACAGGATCAGCGCCTCCGAGGCCTATCTACGATTTCTCGATACCTACCTGCGCCGCGCTGCACCGACACGAGCGCAATGATTAGTGGCGTCACCTGCGTCGCTAACCATACGCTCGCCAAGGCCCTCGGCCAAACGCGCTAGGACGGTGTGCTGACGGCCGGTGGCGTTGCCCTGGACGCCGACCTGCCGGCCCCTCTAACAAGGTTTATCTCGTCGCCGAAGAGCTCGCCCGCCAGCTCCTGTATTTGATTGGCCAACTCGACAAACATTGGACTTCTTGGTGATGAGCTGCGCCACGCCAACGCGTGGGCTCGATAGATCGGCTTGCCGTGGAGCTTTTTTATGCGAAGCTCGCGGGGCCGATGAATCTCGGAACGGACATATAAGGCGGGCAGGAAGGCGATCCCCATACCCATAACGATCATCTGCCGCAGGGTATCCAGGCTTGTGCCCTCATAGTCGCTCAGCATATGGGCACGTAATCGCGTACAAAGCTCTTTTATCTGTTGATGGAAATGATGGTGCGCCTCGATCGTCAGCACCGATTCATTGAGCAGGTCTTTGTCGTAAATTAGCTCTTTATTTGCCAACCTGTGATCCGCCGCGATCACCAGTCTCAATGGCTCTTCGAAGAGCGGCTTCACCGTCAGCGATCTTTCTCCGACCGGCATAGGGGCGAGTATCAAATCGTAATCGCCAGCGACCAATCCAGCTTCCAGATCGCGCGGCGCCTGCTCTCGAACATGCAGTTTCATTGACGCGTAACGTCGATGTATGTGGGGCAGAATTTGTGGAAGAAGGTAGGGGCCAAGAGTGGCCGTTACACCCAGCCGGTAGGTCCCGCCGGATCCCTTCGACAGCATGGCCGCGCGATCGGCGAAACCGTGCGTCTCCTCGAGCACGCGTTTTGCGTTGACCAGCAACTCGCGCCCTTCAGGCGTCAATTTCGTGCCCGCTCTTGAGCGCTCGAACAGCTGCAATTCGAGGGAGCCCTCAAGGGCCAGTATTTGATGCGTGAGC
>JBLIIW010000113.1:0-12511 GCA_047635315.1 Halieaceae bacterium
TCGCCGGGCGGGAAGATATGGTTCCCGCACTGAACAGCGCCTTCGAAACTATCGTCGGAGACGCTGAGCGCTGGGAACGGCGGAAAGCGGAAATGCTCGCTGGCGGTCGCTGGGTGGAGTTGATTTACTGATATACGCTCAGCGCGGATCTGTAGGTGGCGGGCTCCCCATCAAGCATCGACCAGATTGATTTCCAGGCGCTTGCCAACAAGATTCGCGATGGCGCTAAGGCTCTTCAGGGTCATGGAGGTATTCTCTGCGTCCAGAATACGATCTACTGCCCCACGACTTGTCGCCAAATCACGGGCTAGCTGCGCTTTGGAAATGTGCTGAATCTCCATCATCTGCTGGACCTGCCAGGCGATCACGCGCTCCGCTGCTTCGGCTTGGGCCTGATTAAGCACCCCGTCTTTCCTAAGCAGGTCATCGAGATTCGATCCCAAAACCGCATTGGCTTTCCTTGCCTTGGCATGTGATCTTGCCGCTACTTTCTTACTTAGCGGCTGGCCTTTTCCTGGCAGTAGCCATATCAGGTTCCTCTACTTAGCTCACGCTTTCGATCATCAGCCAGATCAACATCCGACTGCGGGGATTCAACATCCACTCTCAAACTGGCTCTCTACCGCCTGCTGTCTTGAAGAAAGCGACTTCAATGATCCTTGGGTTCTGCTCCCTTTAATTCCCGGCCTCGCCGGACGCGAGCTGCGCCCGCGGGCAAACGACCTCGCCGCGGCGCTGCGGGATAAGCGCGTGCTGCTGGAAGGAGACTCCCGGCGTCACTGTATGGGCGACCTCGGACCGGTGACCGTAGCGCAGCGAATCTCGCACGCGTCAAACGGGAGCAGAACGAATATCTACGGACCGACACCGGTACAGCGGACATCGCTGCGCCTCGCGCGGGCGCAGTTCTCGGTCGTCGAGGATGCGCTGCGCGGTGAAATCGAGGCAGAGCTACTGACCCTGCGCCGGGAGATCGAGGCGGCCGGCGTGCCCTGGACACCCGGACGTGGTCTCTGAGCAATGCGCCGCCTGCCCGATCGCGATTGATCTGAATTCGGGGAATTTTGGGGATTCGGGGGGCAGTTTATCTAATTACCCCAGTGGTTCATGAAAATCAGGCCGAGTTGAGTATCAGCCACCAGAATTCCAGAATTTCCCCAGAAGCCTCATAGTGAGGCCTCACTGGGGAAGTGGCCTCTAGGGACGAAAAGACAGGATCGCCTGACGCAACAGGCTATTGAAGCTCTCTGGATCCTCCATCATAACGAAGTGGCCCACGCCTTCCATTAGCTCGAGGCTGGTATTCGGGTGGAGCGCCACAACGGCGGCGAGGTTGGTCGGCTGATACGTGCTGTTAATCAAGACCAGCGGCGCAGCGACAGCCTCCAGTGCGACGGCAAGGTCCGTTCGCAGCATCCCGCGGATAGCATCAACGCCCACGAAGCGATCCGTCGCCAACATATCGACCGTGATCTCGCGCCGGAGATCCGGATCGGAGTTCTCGACAAACATCGAAGCCAGAAATTGACCCGCAACGCTATCGTAGTCCTGCTCGAGGGGAGCGACCCGGGCCTGCATCTGCTCGTCTGATATCACTGGCTGCGCAACGTCCCGGAGCGTATCCACAGCGACGAGGCCCCGCACGCGATCGCCTAACAAGAGTGCCGCCTGCAGGATAACCGGGCCGCCCATGGAGTGACCGACGAGCACCAGCGGGCCGTCGCCATCAATCGCTGCGCTAACGTCGGCACCGAAACTCTCCATGCTGTAGCTCGCTCGTCCGAGCCCGGATTCGCCGTGACCGGCAAGATCTACCGCGATCACCCGATAGTCTTCGGCAAACACAGAAAGTTGTTCCGACCAATAGCTGTGGTCGCAGGTCCAGCCGTGGACGAACACGAGGCTTAGATCGCCGCTACCTCCCTCCCAATAGGCGATTTCTATTGCATCGGGGGACAGGGTCGCGCGGGCTTTCAGTTCTGCCGCGTGCGCAGCGGGTAGCGTCGCGAGTAACAGAAGAAGCGTTGCTGTCAGCAACAGATTTAGTCGTCGGGGCATGGCTCGATTCCCAAGAGTGATTCTGATGAGGCTCTTCCCATCAGGTAGACAAAGATGTCTTAGCGTACCTGTAAAAAACTCGCGTTAACCTTTTCCAGAATTAGTTTGCCGGGAATAGGCATTCCCGCAAGCCCTGAAAATTCAACTACCGCTGCAGCTCTGCGTTAGCGCGCCCGGTTCCAGCAACACGGCTTGGAGCCCCGAGCCTGGATCACCGAGGCCTAGCCCGCGACCTGCTGCGGCAATCCCCGGCGCTCAAGGCAGCTGCCTGGCCTCAGTAGGTTATGATGTCCGATTTTGGGGAAAAATATTTTGTTTGCGGATTTCACCCTCGATCGACGACTGCTTCTTGGCCTTGAATCCATGGACCTGTGGAAGCCCACGGAGGTCCAGCAGGCGGTGATTCCGGCTGCTCGGGCGGGTGGTGACCTACTGGTGAACGCAGAAACCGGCAGCGGCAAGACACTGGCTTACCTGATTCCTACGGTACAGGCCCTGCTTGAGAGCGACGCGCCAGACAAAACCGGCACACAGGCCTTAGTCATCGTACCCACGCGTGAACTTGCCCGCCAGGTGCTAAAACAATGCAGGAAGCTCACCGTCAAGACGCCCATAGACGTGCAGGCAATTACCGGGGGGGCTGAATTTAAATACCAGAAGGCTATTTTTCGCAAGGACCCCCAGATTGTCATTGCCACCCCCGGCCGACTGCTGGAGCACTGCGAAAAAGACAGCGCGGATTTGTCCTCAATCAAAATACTGGTGCTGGATGAGGCGGATCGGGTACTGGATATGGGGTTTCGCGATGATGTAGTAAAAATCAGTCGGTACTGTCCGTCGGAAAAACAGGTGCTTATGTTATCCGCCACGCTCAAGCACAAGGGTTTGAGCAGCGTCGCGCAGGAACTGCTACGCGAACCCAAAACTATCAGCATAGGGCAGGTTCGAGAACCCCACAGCAGTATTTTTCACCAGATGATTCTGGCCGATAGCCCGGAGCATAAAGATAAACTGCTCGTCGCGCTATTGCAGTCAGGAGGCTTCGAGCGCGCTCTCGTGTTCAGCAACAAGCGCAAGACGGCCCAGCGACTCGCGGGGCTGCTGGCCTATCACAAGTTACGCTGCGCCACTTTGCATGGAGAGATGAGTACCGAGGAACGCAAACTGGTTATGACGCAGTTTGCAGACGGCAAGCTCGACATTGTCTCGGCCAGTGATCTGGCGGCTCGAGGTCTGGATGTAAAGAGCATCGATCTGGTCGTGAACTATGACCTGCCGCGCAAGGGCGACGATTATTTACACAGAACCGGCCGCACAGGCAGGGCGGGCGCCAAGGGGATGGCTGTTTCGCTGGTAGATCATTCAGAATGGAATCTGATGGCGAGCATCCAGCGCTACCTGAAAATTGAGTTTGAAAAACGCACGCTCCCGGGTCTCAAAGCGAAATACGCCGGCCCCAAGGCGACCAAATCATCGGGCAAAGCGAAGGGCAGCAAGAAAAAGCACAATATGACGGCCGAGGAAAAGAGTAAAAGCCGGCATCGCAATCAAAAGAACAAAGGTAAGCCCGGCGCGCCAAGGGGCAAAAACAACGCGCCGCCCAATGACGGCTTTGCCCCAGTGAAGAAGAAGGACGCGTAAGAGGAATCAGCTTGCGACCCGATGAATGCCAGACCACATGCCCCGCATCGTCGCCCATGCTCGTCCAGTTCGGCCACGGCGCGAGGTACACCGAGGTGCAGTGCGCGGGTAGACCGGGTCGACTCGTCTCCAGCAGCCCATCGAGGGGAGAGAGCAGGGTCATGCATGGCTGCCTTTAAGGGCGATCTGCCGTACCCTGTAGACTTCAAGCAAATCGAGAACGACCTGTGAACCCAACCCAAAACTATCCCATTGGTATTCCGGGCGTTGCCTGGGGCGAAGCTGAAAAGGCTGCCTGGCTTTCCGGGCAAAGCGAGCAACGCCGCTACGGCGAAGAAGTCGAACCCAAAATCGAGGCACTGGGAGGCACTTTCCAGACGGAGCAGTATGGAAAAATTGCCTATGCGGCCCGGCAGTACACCCTCTATGCGTTGATATCTCAACAGTGGAATCCCGCGCTGCCCAATATCCTGATTACCGGGGGTGTACACGGCTATGAAACCAGTGGGGTCATGGGCGCCCTGCGTTTTCTGGAGAGCGCGTGGGAAGAGTACGCCGCGGCCTTTAACTTTCTGGTGTTGCCCTGCGTTAGTCCCTGGGCCTTTGAGACGATCAACCGTTGGAACCCTCTCGCGGTGGACCCGAACCGCTCCTTCCTGCCCAACAGCAAGGCCAGGGAAGCTGCGGCCGTCATGGCCTACCTGCGAAGGCGCTCTCTGACCTTCCTTGCGCATTTTGACCTGCACGAAACAACCGACACAGACAACTCGGAATTCGGGCCCGCCCTCGCCGCCCGCGATGCAAAACCTCTGGATCGCTGGGACATTCCGGATGGCTTCTACACCGTCGCTGACACGGCGCGCCCAGCCTTCGAATTTCAGACAGCAATCATCCAATCCGTCGCGAAGGTAACGCATATTGCGCCACCCACAGACGGGAGAATTATCGGCGAAGCGCTACAGCAACCTGGCGTGATCTGCTACGACGGGGGAAAACTTGGACTCTGCATGGGACTGACCGATGCCCGCTATGTGACGACTACCGAAGTCTATCCAGACAGCCCCCGGGTGACCGGGGAAGAATGCGTAGTGGCGCAAGTCGCTGCGATACGCGGGGGCCTTGACTACTTGATGGCCGTCGGCGTGCAGTAAACGCGTTTAAGGACAGGCATGCTCAGTGTAGAAAACGCCCGTCTGATACCGACCCAGCTCACTGCGCCGGGCAGCGCCTTCTCGCACACCTTTAACGCGGGAGAAATCGCTGTGGTCCTGGGTGCCAACCAATCGGGCAAGACGGATTTATGCCGCCTGGTGGCAGGACTGAACACGCGCGCAACAGGGCAAGTCAGCCTTGCCGGCAATGATCTCGCCCGCGTCAGCCCCCGACTGCGGCCCGTAAGCATGGTCTACCAGGCTTTTGTTAACTACCCCAATCTGAGCGTTTTCGAGAATATTGCCTCACCCCTGCGAGCGCAAAAAAAACCCGCCCATAGCGTTGCCGCGACCGTCGCAGATCTTGCGGAAAAACTACGCATCCAGGAGCTTTTGCCGCGTCTGCCTCACGAGCTGTCCGGGGGCCAGCAGCAGCGGGTCGCCATCGCGCGGGCGCTGGCAAAACAGGCCCAGGTGTTGCTGCTGGATGAGCCGCTGGTCAATCTCGATTTCAAGCTGCGCGAGGCACTCGAGGTTGAGCTGCGGGATTTACTGCGTGCAACAAACACGGTAGTGATCTATACCAGTAGCGACCCTCGCGATGCCTTTGCGCTCGGCGATCAGCTGTTGTTACTGGCACAGGGGAAGAAAATACAGGCGGGCCCACCGCTGGAGATTTACCAAAACCCCAACTCCATCACGGCGATGGAGTTGCTGGCCGATCCGGGGGTGAACCGTTTTCATCGCGGCAGTGAGCTGTGTGCACTGCGCCCGGAGCACATAGAACTCTCCGATGATTCAACCCCCGTGACCGGCACAATACGTTTTGAGATGCAGGTCACGGCCTACGAAACCAATGGCGATGAGTCCTTTGTGCACGGTCAGGTCGAGGGTCGGGAATGGGTTATGCGCAGTCGTGGCATGCTACCCCTAAACCCCGGACAACAAATACACCTGGGCGCTGCGGAGCAAGATGTGGTGCGTTTTTAATGGCGCGTATCAGCCTGGATAAGCTCGGATTTAGCTACCCCGGCGCGGCCTCAGAAACGCTGTCACAACTAAGCCTGACGATTGCCGACGGCGAGGCCCATGCGCTACTCGGTGCGAGTGGGGCGGGCAAAACCACCTTGCTGAACATTCTGTCGGGCCTGCTGACACCCACCTCAGGCGCCCTGCGCTTTGACGACGAGGACGTGTCGCGCCGGTCCGGGCGTCTGCGTAATGTTGCGCAGGTTTTTCAGTTCCCGGTGTTGTATGAATCGCTGAGTGTTGCAGAGAACCTGGTGTTTCCACTCAAAACACGCAAAGCGCCTGCTGCACTGATCGCCCAGAGGCTGGATTACATCAGCAGCGAGCTTGAGCTGCATGAGTTACGCGATCTCAAACCCGCGGGCCTGTCGCTTTTTCAGAAGCAGCTGGTGGCCGTCGGCAAAGCCCTGATCCGTCCCGATGTGTCCATGGTGTTGCTGGACGAACCGCTCACAGCCGTGGAGCCGCGTACCAAGTGGCGCCTGCGCCAAACCCTGCGGCGCGTGCAGGCCGATCTCAAGGTTACGATGATTTATGTCACGCATGACCAGACCGAGGCCCTGACCTTTGCGGACCGGGTATCGGTACTGACAGCCGGCGGCATCCTACAAACCGGCACACCGGAGCAGGTGTACGCCTCACCCGAGCATGAGTTTATCGGTCATTTTGTCGGCAGCCCAGGCATGAACTTCCTGCCGGCGGAGGTGTTGGGTGTCAAAGACGCAGAGCGCGTCGGGTTTCGGCCTGAATGGGGTGTCATTGTTGATCCTGCAGAAAATGTGGCTCCGCCGAGGAATGAAACAGCGCCTGCACAGGAGGCTCGATACGGCACTCCATACCTAAGAGGCCGAGTCGAGCGAGTTCGCGTTCAGGGCGCACGAACCGGCAAGCCTTTCGGATTGCTCACCCTCGCAACGCCCCAGGGAGAGATTACCGTGCGCGGTGCCCTCCCCGATCCGCCAGTCAACGTTGGCGACACCGTCGACATTCGTATCATTCGCTACGTCGCCTACACCAAGCAGCGCAAGGTACGCGAAATTGAGCTCCTTTAAGCCAAAGCAGAACCGGGCCTGGCTGGGCGTTCTACCCGTCTTGCTGGTAGTGGCTTTCAGCGCGGTCGTGCCACTGATCACGGTGGTCAACTATTCCGTGCAGGACATCCTGGATTTCAACTCGCGCTTTTTTGTGGGCTTCGATTGGTATCGCGAGACCTTGCAGGACCCCCGGTTCATCGACGCCTTCCTCCGGCAGGTCGGCTTTAGCCTCACGATTCTATTTATTGAAGTGCCTCTGGGCGTCGCCGTCGCCAAGGGCATTCCAAAGGACAGTCGGCTGACATCGCTGATTCTCATTTTGCTCGCGGTACCGCTGCTGATTCCCTGGAACGTCGTCGGCACGATCTGGCAGATGTATGCACGACCCGACATCGGCTTGCTGGGATGGACCGTGAATGCTCTGGGCATTTCCTATAACTACACGGCGGAACCACTGCACGCCTGGCTTACGCTCATAGCCATGGACGTCTGGCACTGGACATCACTGATTACACTGTTGGCGTTTGCCGGCCTAACCTCAATTCCGCGGCCTTTTTATCAGGCGGCGGAACTCGATGGCGCCAGTCGCTGGCAGGTGTTCCGGTACGTTGAATTGCCGCGGTTACGCGGTGTGTTGATCATCGGCGTTCTGCTGCGACTGATGGACAGCTTTATGATCTACACAGAGCCGTTTGTGCTAACCGGCGGCGGCCCCGGCAATGCCACCACAATGCTCAGCCAGCATCTGGCCACCATGGCCGTGGGCCAGTTCGACCTGGGCCCGGCCGCGGCATTCTCCGTGATCTACTTCTTGTTTATCCTGCTGTTTTGCTGGGTGTTCTATACCAGTGTAGTGCGTACCGATGATGAATAGGCTCGGTCTCAGCCGCGCTGTACTGATTGCTTATGGCGTGTATCTGCTCCTGCCTTTGTATTGGCTCCTGTCAATGTCCCTGCGCAGCAATGCCGACATTGTGGGCGACTTTAGCTTCTTGCCCGCGACGGTGACTCTGGGCAATTTTGCAGAGATATTTTCAAATCCCGTCTGGTACGAGGGCTTCGCCAACTCCCTGAGTTACGTCGCCATCAACACAGTGATCTCCCTGGCCGTTGCGATTCCTGCGGCCTATGCGTTTTCGCGTTACCGATTCCTCGGCGACAAGCAGTTGTTTTTCTGGCTGCTGACCAATCGCATGGCACCACCGGCTGTATTTTTGCTGCCATTTTTTCAGCTCTATTCCGCCGTAGGCTTGTTTGACACGCCCCTTGCGATTGCTCTGGCACATTGTCTGTTTACCGTACCCCTGGCCGTGTGGATTCTGGAGGGCTTTTTTTCCGGTGTGCCCCGGGAGCTCGACGAAATGGCTCAGATTGATGGTCACAGCTTTCTGTACTTCTTTGTCCGTGTATTCCTGCCAATCAATCGCGGCGCTATCGGCGTCACCCTGTTTTTCTGTTTCATGTTCAGCTGGGTTGAACTGCTGCTGGCGCGCACCTTGTCTGGCGCATCAACCAAACCGATCGTCGTGGTCATGACCCGAACAGTGAGCGCCTCGGGACTGGATTGGGGGGTACTCGCCGCCGCAGGCGTACTCACCGTGCTGCCGGGAATGTTGGTGGTGTGGTTTGTGCGCAAAGACCTGGTCAAGGGCTTTGCCCTGGGGCGCGTGTAATGAGCTGGATGGCATGGACCGCGCCAACGGCACTCTTTTTTGCCGCCATCGCGCTCTCGCTGATCGTTCTCACCACCCTCGAAATTCTTCGACCCACCGTGCGTGCCCGGGGATTCTTGCCCATGGCGACCACGCGCGGCGATCGCTTCTTCATCAGCCTGCTGAGCGCGGCGTTTATCCACCTGCTGTGGCTGGCCTTTTTGGACGAAGGTGTAGCCATTGCATCTGCGCTGGCGGCATTGTGCGCAGCGCTACTTATGCGCTGGGGCTAAGCTATCTATACTGGGTAACCGCAACCTGTAGGCAACCAAGCATCGTGAAAGCCCCGCATCTCATCGCTCGCGTCATTGTCATGGCCACCGTCCTTGCAACCATCCTCGCAACCGTGTCGGCGGGCTGCTCGGAAAAACCCACCGCTACGGCTCAAAGCGAATCCGTCGACTTTGGCGCCAACGCCGCGCGTTGGGTCAGCGAGGAATTTCAGCCCTCAACACTCGCGAAAGCAGACCAGCTGGCCGAGATGGCCTGGTTCAGTGAGGCTGCGACGAATTTTCGCGGCATGTCGATCAACGTAGTCTCCGAAGGCTTGACCACCCACGAGTATGAGAGCACACAGCTCACCCAGGCCTTTTTCGATATTACCGGTATTCGGGTCACGCACGACCTGATCCAGGAAGGCGACGTCATTGAGAAGTTGCAGACGCAGATGCAATCCGGCGAAAACATCTACGACGCTTATGTAAACGATTCGGATCTCATCGGCACGCATGCACGCTACGGTTATGTGGTCCCTCTTAGCGATTTTATGGCCGGTGAAGGTGCTGAAGTAACCTCTCCAACACTGGATCTGGATGACTTTATTGGCATCAGCTTCACGACAGGGCTCGATGGCAAGATTTACCAACTGCCCGATCAACAGTTCGCCAACCTCTATTGGTTTCGCTACGACTGGTTCACAGACCCGGACCTTCAGCAGCAGTTCGAGTCCATTTACGGCTATGCCCTTGGCGTGCCGGTGAACTGGTCCGCCTACGAAGACATCGCCGAATTCTTCAGCGTGCACGTCGTGGAGATCGACGGGCAGCGCGTGTACGGACATATGGATTATGGCAAAAAGGACCCGTCCCTCGGCTGGCGCTTTACGGACGCCTGGCTGTCGATGGCCGGGGCTGGGGATGCCGGTATTCCCAACGGTTTGCCGGTGGACGAATGGGGCATTCGTGTCGAAGACTGCCGACCCGTGGGCTCCAGCGTTAGTCGTGGCGGCGCCACCAACGGGCCAGCAGCGGTTTACGCCCTCGCCAAATATATGGACTGGCTAAAGCGCTTCGCGCCCGCCGAAGCGGCCGGCATGACCTTCTCGGAATCCGGCCCGGTACCCGCGCAGGGCCACATAGCCCAGCAGATATTCTGGTACACGACCTTTACTGCCAACATGATTGAGCCCGGCCTCGCCGTGGTTAACGCCGACGGCACGCCCAAATGGCGCATGGCGCCCTCGCCCCATGGCCCCTACTGGAGCGAGGGCATGAAACTGGGCTATCAGGACACGGGGTCCTGGACGCTGCTCAAAAGCACGCCGCTCAAGCGGCGTAAAGCCGCCTGGCTGTATGCGCAGTTTGTCACCGCCAAAACAGTGTCGCTCAAGAAAACCCTGGTGGGTCTCACGCCGATCCGCAATTCCGACCTCAACTCCCAGGCTATGACCGATCTGGCACCCAGACTGGGCGGCCTTGTGGAGTTTTACCGCAGCCCTGCACGCACACTGTGGACACCCACAGGCACCAATGTGCCGGATTACCCCAAGCTCGCTCAATTGTGGTGGGCCAACGTGGCGAATGCGGTGAGCGGGGAAGTCACACCGCAGGTCGCCATGAACACCCTGGCCGAGCAGCAGGACCGGGTCCTTGAACGCCTGGCGCGGCACGGCGTGCTGGGCGAGTGTGGCCCGGCGTTAAACGAGCCGCGCGAGGAGCAATACTGGCTGGATCAGCCCGGCGCACCGAAGGCAAAACTCGCGGACGAGAAGCCTCCGGGAGAAACCGTACCCTACGACGAGCTGATCAAGGGCTGGCAAGCAGCCTCACCAGGCGCTGAAGATGAAAACGCCGCAGCAGGTGTATAAATTGGGGCCGCATAACTGCGTGGTTTCCGCCAGGGCATTACAGTTCCCACATGCGAGGGAAGCTCGGGATAGGGTTATTGAAAGTATTGATCAGTGATAGGAAGGTTTGCTGGTCGCTATTTAGAGTCGGCTCGACTCATATATTTACGCTCTTCTGTGTTCACTTTTATTGTATCCCCAGTTGCGATGTATTCAGGGACTTGAACGGTCAGGCCGGTAGATAACAATGCCGGCTTGGTCCTCGATGTCGCGGAGGCACCTTTGACGGATGGATCCGTTTCCATGACCTGAAGTTCTACATAGTTGGGCAAATCGAGCGCAACAGGCGCATCATTGACAATGACGACCTGCAACCCCTCTGTTGTCTCGTTGAAGAAAGCGAGTTGATCCTCAATGGACTCTTTATTCAGGTTGTATGGGGTGTAATTTTCTACATCCATAAAAACATGCTCACTCCCATCAATATAGGAAAACATAACTGGCCTGCGAATGAGGTCACCAAGATTCAACATGTCTGAATCCTTGAATGTCTCGTCAATTTTTCTGTTGGTGATCACATCGTACATGCGCATTCGGTATAGGCTACCGCCGGCACGGCCTTGCGGAACAGAGCGCTCAATATCCCTCACTATGTAGGTGTTGCCGTTATACTCGATAGCGGTGTTCTTTTTTATCTCACTTGCCTTTGGCATTTCTTTAGTCCTGAAATGATGTACTGATACGGATTCTTAAAAAACGATCAGATAACTCGGAACCTGACGACTTTTAGAAATATAGGAATTAGTAAACGGCTATGGGATGGACATCTACTGCCGCCGTTCTGGCTTGGCAATCGCTGTCCCTTGGCTCTGCACAAGAAAAACCTATTGATTGATCCCCAGCAATTCGACATCAAAGATTAACGTTGATCCCGGCGCGATACTTCCCGCTGCGCGGCTGCCATAGGCCAACTCACTGGGGATAAACAAACGGGTCTTCTCCCCTACTACCATCAACTGCAGGCCTTCGGTCCATCCTTTGATCACCTGATGCAGGCCGAATTCGATAGGCTCACCACGTTCTACCGAGCTATCGAAGACAGAGCCATCAAGCAAAGTACCGTGGTAATGCACCTTGACCGTATCAGTCGCTTTAGGGTGCTGATCCCCAGTGCCTTGCTGTAACACTTTGTACTGCAAACCCGACTCGGTTGTTTCCACGCCTTCCAAATTCCTGTTGGCAGCCAGATATTCCACGCCTTTCTGCTCGTTCTCAAGCGCTGCCTTCTTATTACCCGATGTATATTTAAGGAACACAAAGAACAAGACAATGATAATCAAGAGAGCAATAATTTTGAACACAGAAAGACCTATAGGATGAGGAAAACGAAGAATTACGATCAGGCATTCTACCCTGACTACGGCTTTATTTCTGCTGACAAAAAATCGCGCCTCTCTCGCGATTGCGTTCGGCTATCTACCGTCGCACCATCGCATGGTTAACGCGCAGTCGTCGGCAGCTTCGCAAGGTCCGGGGGATTGCTGTCAATCAACGCCAGCCAGGCTTCGATTATTTTCCGGGAGGGTACGGGTGAGCCGATGAGGCCCACGACAAAATGCTCACGGTCGGTCCACAGGTACGTGTTCTCACGATCCGTCCAGATAATCGTGTCGCCGATAGGCATCAAGCTATAGGAGTGCCGCGCAGGGGAATCGCGGTAAAAAGGCAACAGTTCTTCCCTTTTCTCAAACCACTGGACAGATGCCGTCACCTCCATATCCGGAGACGCGCCTTTCCCGCGCATAAACATCAGACCATTCA
>JBLIIW010000114.1:0-12435 GCA_047635315.1 Halieaceae bacterium
AGCACACTGCCGGCGGTGGGTGCCTGGGTGTGCGCATCCGGCAGCCAGGTGTGGAAGGGGAATATGGGCAGCTTGACCGTGAAGGCGATAAAGAATCCGAGCATCAGCCAGAAGGCCGCCCGCGGATCGATTTCAACCAGCAGCAGATCGAAGTAGCTGAAACTCATGCTACCGGTCGCCTGTTGACCCACAACGGCTAACGCCACGATCGCCAGCAGCATCAGCAGCCCCGACGCCTGGGTAAAGATGAAAAACTTGGTAGCGGCGTAAGCGCGGTTTTCGTGACCCCAGATGGCGATCAGCAGATACATGGGGATCAGCATCACTTCCCAGAAGAGGAAGAACAGCAGCATATCCAGAGCCAGGAATACGCCGATCACGCCGGCCAGGGTCCACAGGAGGTTGGCCTGGAAGAAACCCGGGCGCATTTCTACCTCGCTCCAGGAAGCGGCAACGGCCACCAGTCCCAGCAGCAGCGTGAGCACCACCAGTAGTAGAGACAGTCCGTCCATGGCCAGCTCAATGGCAATACCGAAGCGCGGAATCCAGTCGATCCGAGTATGCAACAGCCAGCTTGCCGGGTCCGCGGCAACGGTGGGCATGGCCAGTTGTGGCGCGCCCAGCGCCGCTATCATCGAGAGCAGGTAAATCAGTGTCAGAACCGTTACGCCGACGCTAATCCAGCGCGGCAGCAGGGGGCTGATCTGCTCGCTCTGCCAGGCGATAAAACCGCCGACAAGCGGCAAGAGAATCAGCATCAGGAGATTCACAGGCCCCCCCTCAGTGCTACGGCCAGCACCAGGATAAGACCCAGGCCCAGGGTGGTCGCGTACCAGCGCAGTTCGCCGTTCTGCAGGGTAATCAGGGCGCGATGCCCGAGCCGTGACAGGTGCATGATAAGGCTGTAGAACTGGTCCAGGGGCTCATTGCGCCACCAGCGCGCCAGCGTCAGGTAGGGCGTCACGAGTAGAGCACGGTAGAGACCATCGATCTGCCAGCCACTGCGCCAGAACATTTGCAGGGACGTTCCCAGGGCGGACTCTACCCAGGAAGCAATAGAGACCTGGCGCCCGAGAAACAGCAGGTAGGCGATGCCCAGACCCAGCAGTGGCGTCGCGATGCTAATGTATTCCACCGCATGACTGACCGGGGGATGCCCGGCTTCCGGAAGCACGCCGGCGAGCGGGAGGGCAATAAAACCGCCGACCAGGGACAGTGCGCAGAGAATTATCAGTGGCACTGCCATAGGCCACCCCGGTTGGCGATCCGGCTCGGTCTGCACCTCGCCGAAAAACACAATAAACACCAGTCTGAAGCTGTAGATGCTGGTCAGCAATGCGCCGAGCAAGCCGCCGGCCCACAGCCACGGGCCGATGTTCTCCATGTTGAAGGCCATAAGCAGAATCGCGTCCTTGCTGTAAAAGCCCGAGGTGAAGGGGAGGGCGGCAAGTGCTGCCGAGCCGATCATGAAACTCCAGAACACCACGGGGAGTCGCGTGCGCAATCCGCCCATGCGGAAAATGTCATGCTCGTGATGCAGGCAGTGAATCACCGCACCTGCGGCAAGGAATAGCAGTGCTTTGAAGAAGGCGTGGGTCATCAAATGAAACACGCTGGAGCTGAATGCCCCGACGCCCAGTGCCAGGAACATATAACCGATCTGGCTGATGGTGGAATAGGCGAGGATGCGCTTGATATCGCGCTGCGCCAGGGCGGTCACTGCCGCGAGCAGCAGCGTCGCCAGCCCTATCCAGGCCACCGCTTCCATGACCACCGGCGCCAGCAGGAAAAGATCAAAGGTGCGGGCAATCAGGTATACCCCGGCGGTCACCATGGTGGCCGCGTGGATCAATGCGCTCACTGGCGTAGGACCGGCCATCGCGTCTGGCAGCCACACGTGCAATGGCAACTGCGCCGATTTACCGACTGCGCCGCCGAGCAGGAGTGCCGCAGCCAGTACCGGCAGTGTAGATCCGCTTTCCCAGTTGGCGCCGGCCGCCGTCATCAGGGCCTGTATCTCCAGGGTCCCCAACTCTGTGAAGAGCAGCAGCAGTCCCAGGGCCATGGCCGCATCGCCAACGCGTGTTACCACGAAGGCCTTGCGGGCGGCAGCCCCGTTGGATGGCTCCCGATACCAGAACCCCACGAGCAGGTAAGAGCACATGCCGACTCCCTCCCAGCCCAGGTACAGGAGCAGCAGGTTGTCCGCCATCACGAGCAACAGCATAGAGCCGACAAAGAGATTCATGTAGGCGAAATAGCGGCAGAAGGACTCGTCCTCCCACATGAACTCCGTCGAATACACATGAATCAGGAATCCGACGCCGGTGATTACCGACATCATGACAACCGTAAGACCATCAACGTGGAATGCGATGCGCGGCGCAAAGTCGCCTACGGTCATCCAGGTCCAGAGCACAATCGCCTGGGGCTGCGGGTCGCCGAGGTAGCGAACAGCAACCATGGCAACCAGCAATGCCGAGAGTCCAATCGAGCCTGCTCCGAGCAGCGCCGCCAGTTTGCGCGGCATACGGCCGGTGCTCAGCATCAGCGCCACCGCGCTGGCGATGGGCAGGAAGGGGATCAGGGTTAGGGCGCTCATCGCTGCAGCCTCGTGACCACATCCATATCCAATGTCTTGTAACGACGTTGTATTTGCAGAAGCAGCGCAAGACCCACGGCGACTTCAGCGGTCGCTACGGTGAGGATCATGAGGAACATCACCTGCCCGTCTGCCTGCTGCCAGCGCGACCCGGCGGCCACGAAAACCACCGCCGCTGCGTTGAGCATAACTTCCAGGGACAGCAGCATGAAAAGCAGATTACGGCGCAGGGCAAGTCCCGCAAGGCCGCAGGTGAACAGTAGCCCCGCCAGTATCAGCACATGCTCCATGGGTATCTGTAGCCCGGCCATCAGGACATACCCTTTTCGTTGCGCGCAAGAAAATGTCGTGCCACGTGATAAGCCCCCACGAGCGCGGAAATCAACAGCATGGAGGCGATCTCTACCGCCAGCACGTAGGGGCCAAACAGTGACAGACCAACGGCTTTGGGTGTTACCGCGTGGCCCGGCGTAAGCTGTTCGCCGGCACCGATTGCAAATAGCATCTCTGCGAGGAGCAGGGCCGCAATCAGCGAGGGCAGGACCCAGGTTCCCGGGGAGAGCGACTGGCGTTCGCGCTCGATGCCAACGTCACCGATATTGAGCATCATGACGACAAATACAAACAGCACCATGATGGCCCCGGCGTAGATCAGCACTTCCAGGGCGGCGGCAAAGGGTGCGCCGAGGAGGAAGAACAGCACGGCGATGGCCAGAGTGGAAAGGACCAGGTAGAGGAGCGCGTGGGTGGCGTTACTATTACTGAGCGCCACTATGGTGGTGATCAGTGCCAGCAGCGCGGTGCTGTAAAAAAGCACCTCAATCATGGCAGCAGACTCCTCACATCAACGGGCGCAGCTTCATTTTCCGCCTCCCCCTTGTTCTTGCCATCGATCGCCAGTCCGGCGACCCGGTAGAAGTTGTAGTCGTGGTACTTGCCCGGACCATCGATCTGTAGATGCTCCTTTTCGTAAACCATACTCTCGCGATCGTACTCGCACATTTCGAAGTCCGGCGTCAGCTGGATCGCGTTGGTCGGGCAGGCCTCTTCACAGAAGCCGCACATAATGCAGCGCGAAAAGTTGATGCGGAAAAACTCCGGGTACCAGCGGCCATCTTCCTTTACCCCCTGCTGTAGCGCGATGCAGTCGACCGGGCAGGCAACCGCGCACAGATTGCACGCCACGCAGCGCTCCTCACCGTCCGGGTCTTTAGTGAGGACGATGCGCCCGCGATAGCGCGGCGCGAGGTAGGGTTGCTCTTCCGGATACTGCACGGTCTCAGCGCGTGTAAAGGTGTGCTGGAGAATCGTCCAGAGGGTCACAAGCTGGCTGGTGATAGCTTTCAGCATCGGCTAGCCCTCCATGAGCAGAGCGATCACTGCTGTGGCCAGCAGGTTGATCAGCGTCAGCGGTAGCATGTATTTCCAGCCCAGTATCATCAGCTGGTCGTAGCGCGGCCGGGGTATGGCAGCCCGCAGGAGAATGAAAAAACAGATCAGCACAAAGACCTTGATCATGAACCACAGCAAAGGCGGTAGCCAGGGCCCCAGCCAGCCCCCGAAGAACAGGGCGGTCATCATGCAGCAGATGAGAATAAGGCCCAGATATTCTCCGAGCATAAACATGGCGAACTTCATGCCTCCGTATTCCGTGTGGAAACCGGCGGTCAGCTCGTGCTCTGCCTCGGGCAGATCAAAGGGCAGGCGGTGGCTTTCGGCGACGCCCGCAATGGTGAAGGTGAGCAGGCCCAGTACCTGGGGAATGCAGAACCACAGGTCCCGCTGCGCCTCGACGATATCCCGCATGCTGAAACTGCCCGTGAGCATCACCACGCCCATCAGTGACAGCCCCATGAATACCTCGTAGCTGACCATCTGTGCGGCGCTGCGCAGCCCGCCCAGGAGGGCGTATTTATTGTTCGATGCCAGACCCGCCAGCATCACGCTGTAGACGGCCAGGGAACTCATGGCCAGGAAGAACAGCAGGCCTATATTCAGGTCCAGCACCTGCAGGGTCGGGCTGAACGGCACAACGGCCAGGCCCAGCAGCATCACGATCGCGATAACGGTGGGAGCGAGGACGAATACCGGCCGATCGGCGAAGGGCGGGACCCAGTCGTCTTTGGTAAGCAGCTTGAGCATATCCGCAAGGACCTGGAACACGCCGAGCGGTCCGAGGCGGTTCGGCCCGAGGCGGTCCTGCCAGATGCCCAGCAGGCGCCGTTCGAACCAGGTGAGGAATGCGGCGCCGCCAACAGCCGCGCTGATCAGCGCGAGCCCGAAGCTGACATTACCCAGCTCAGGCATGCTGCCCCCGATCGCTGCCGATGATTTGCGCGCCGCCGTTGCCGCTCGGGCGCTGCCAGTCGAGCGCCTGCGCCAGCTCTACCCTCGCCAGCGGCTGCAGATTCTCACAGCCGGCGAGGCCGAGGCTGTAGCCGACACAGCCCCCGGCCATGCTGTCGTTGATGCGCAGCTCCAGTATTGCCAGCCCCTCTGCCACCGTGACACCGTCGCCACTTTGCACGCCCAGTGCTTGTGCATCCGCGGCGTTGAGCTCCAGAAAACCGTGCTCCACGAGCTCGCTGACGCCGGGACTGAGAGCGCTCAGTTCGTCGCTGCCGAAAATACGCTGGCGAGGCACTAACAACCAGGTGCCCGGGCTGTCAGGAGCGTGCGCGTTGGGGACTGTTGGCAGATCGCCCTCCGGCTGCTCGGGCAGCAAGCGCACGCCGGCGCTACCGCCGCGTATGGGTCCACCTACCTCAGCCTGAAACTTGTGCAGAGACTGATTTGAGTTCCACCCCGGGGACCACACAAAGGGCAGCAGGGCGCCCGGTTCATCGCGATTCAGCCCCTCCATTGTGTAGGCCAGCGGCGTATCTTCATCTGTCGGTTGCTTGGGCTCGTGCACGGACACATCCGCGCGCATCGCCGTGCGACCGCTGTAACGATGCGGCTGGCGGGGAATCTTCACGCCGTGGGTGCGATAGAGGCGGTCCGGCGCGGCGTCGGCGATCGCGCCCAGTGCGGGGTGCGCCTGCGCGCAGGCTTTTACGATTTCGTCGAAATGCTGGAGCTCCTGTAATTGCGGTACGGCGCGTATGCGAGCGAGGGCCAGCAGCCAGTCGCAGGCGGGCCGGCGCCCAGCGCTCGGGGCAAACACCGGGAAGTGTCGTTGCGCGCGACCCTCCATGCTCACCAGGGTGCCCTCGGCCTCGAGGACACTTGCAGCGGGCAACACCAGTTGCGCCGACGAGGTGGTCGCGTTGTCCATGCCGTCGATGACCACGACGGTGGCAAAGGCCCCCAGCAGCGCATCGATATCTTTATCGCTGTCCCGGCGGTAGAGATCGTTCTCCAGTACCAGCAGCGTCTCAAACTCCCCGGCCTGGGCTCGCTCGCGTAGGTTCCGAAGATCCGGTGCCCCCGCAGGGCTCAGCATTGCCAGGCCAAGGCTGTTGGCCTCGGGAACGACTAGCGAGAGCATCGCCGGCTGGTCGAGTTCACACAGCGCTTGCGCCACATCTGTGGCAGCCGCCATGACTGATGGATCGAAGCACCCGGTGCCGGACACAATCAGTGGACGTTTTGCGTTGCGCAGTGCGGCCGCTGCCGCATCCACCATCTCCCCTTGCCCGGCGTCGCCGTCCACAGAGCTCTCGCCGCGCAGCTTGCGGGCGAGGGCTGCCGCGAACGCGGCAATAGCTTGCGGTGCAAGGCTGATACGCTGCTGGGCAATATCATCCAGCGGTGTGTCGCCGGTGGTGACACTGAACAGTGGACTGCGCTCGTTCTGTGCCAGATTGCGGATCGCTGCGTCTTGCCAGTGCTGCAGACGCAGATCAGCAGCCATTTCGTAAGCCTTGTTGCGCACGCTCTGGCGTAGGGCCAGGGCCATTCTGGGTGCCGTATTGGTGACGTCCTCGCCGAGGATCAGTACCGCATCGGCGGACTCCAGTGCCTCCAGATCTGGCACCTGCGCGGCACAGCTGCGCTGCAGCGCCAGGGCCTGCTGTACCAGTGGCTGTTCCTGCGCTGAGAATCCAGGTGAGAAGTTCTCTTCACCGACGATGTGCATTAACAGGAAATTGCTCTCCAGGGAGGCGCGCGGCGAGCCGATAGCGGCGAGACGGCCACTGCCCGCAAGACCCTCCAACTGCGTTAGCGCAGCCGCACTGTCCAGCGCAGCGTATTTGCCCTCCTCGTTGCGCAGGGCCGGGTAATCGAGCCGTGCCTCACCGTTGACGAAGCCCGCTCCAAAGCGGCCGCGATCGCACAGGAAATATCCGTTTACCGCCGCGTTGAAGCGATTGTGCACGCGTTTGAGTCTGCCGTAGCGTTCCCCGGGCAGCGTATTGCAGCCGTAGGCGCAGCCCGCACATAGCGATGGTGCTGACTGCAGGTCCCATTTGCGCGTGTAGTCCTTGAGCAGGGTCTTATCCGTAAACACGCCCGTTGGACAAACTTCCACAAGATTCCCGGCAAACTCGCTTTGCAGTACGCCATCCTGATGGCGCCCAAAATAGACATGATCGTGCGCGCCCAGCGCCGCCAGATCGGTGCCTCCGGCGTAATCGCGGTAGTAGCGCGTACAGCGATAACAGCTGATACAGCGATTCATTTCGTGATGGATCAGCGGGCCGAGATACTGGTTTATGTGCGTGCGTTTCGTGCCGCGGTAGAGGCGGTCGCGGTGGCCGACCATGGTCGTCATATCCTGCAGGTGGCATTCGCCGCCTTCGGCACATACGGGACAATCGTGTGGATGATTGATCATCAGCGATTCAACGATCGCCGTGCGGAAACCACTCGCCTTATCATCGCTGAGCGAGAATATGGCGCCCTCGCTTACTGGCGTCATGCAGCCCATCACGATGCGCCCGCGCTCGTCCTCCTTATTCTGGTACTGCACTACTGCGCATTGGCGGCAGGCCCCTACAGACCCCAGCGCCGGGTGCCAGCAAAAGTAGGGCAGGTTGAGCCCCAGTGTCAGGCAGGACTCGAGCAGGTTATTGCCCTCCTCGACCTGGTATTCCTGACCATCAATCTGGATACTCACCATCAGCAGTGGCCCTCACCATTGGGCTTCCCATCGAAGCGGCAATGGCCGTCCCGGATATGCGCCTCAAAGTCCTCGCGGAAGTATTTCATCGCGCTTTGCACCGGCTCCATGGCACCGGGCGCGAGCGCGCAGTGCGTGTTGCCCATGGCGCCGATGTAACCGACCTGATAGGCAAGTGTTTCCATATCTTCGCTCTGTCCCCGGCCCGCCTCGATCTCGCCGAGTAACTGCGCGGTCCAGGGCAGCCCATCCCGGCACGGGGTACAGAAACCGCAGGATTCGCGCGCGAAGAAATTGGTCAGGTTGCGCACGAATCCGACTGGGCAGGTGTGGTCGTCGAGAATAATCATGGTGCCGGTGCCCATACGGCTGCCGGCCTTGCCGATCGTTCCGTAATCCATGGCGAGGTCCAGATGTTCCTCGATGAGAAAATCCGTTGAGCCGCCGCCCGGAAGAAAACCGCGCAGCTTGTAACCGTCCTCCATTCCGCCCGCATGGACTTCCAGGATTTCCCGCGCCGGTGTGCCGATGGGCAGCTCCCAGCAGCCCGGTGTTTTCACGCGGCCACTCACCCCATAGAGCTTGGTCCCGGCGTCTTCGCCGATACCCAGGGACTGGAACCAGTCGGCGCCGCGTTCGATGATGTGGTGGATATTGCACAGGGTCTCGACGTTGTTCACGATCGTGGGTCGTCCCCAGAGTCCGCTGACTTGCGGAAAGGGCGGCTTGGCGCGGGGGTTGGCCCGTTTGCCTTCGAGCGCACTGATCAGCGCGGTTTCCTCGCCACAGATATAGCGGCCCGCGCTGGCGTGTACGTACAGGTCGAGACTGAACCGGGAGCCGAGAATATTTTTGCCCAGATAGCCTTTCTCATAGCACAGGGCGATAGCTTCGCGCAGCAGCGCTGTAGCCTTCAGGTATTCCGCGCGAATAAAGATATAGGCGATATCCGTCCCCAGGGTATAGGCGGACAGGATCATGCCCTCGATGAGCTGATGCGGATCACACTCCAGCAACAGCCGGTCCTTAAAAGTGCCCGGCTCCATTTCGTCGGCGTTGCAGATCAGGTACTTGTGACCCGGACTGACGTCATCCTGGGGCACAAAGCTCCATTTCATCCCCGTGGGGAAGCCCGCACCGCCGCGACCGCGCAAGTTGGAATCCTTGAGAATCTGTAGGCATTCGGCGGGTGTGCGCTGGTCGATGGTGCTGTGCAGCGCCTGATAACCGCCGTTGGCTACGTAGGCTGTAAAATCTGTCGGTGACTGATCCGCGCGCACGTTGCGCGTTAGCGGTCGATCGAGTGCATTCGCCCCGGTATTCATGTTGGTCGCTGTTCCTCACCTGGTGTTGCCTCTGCTGTCTCGCGAGGCGCCTCCGCCTGATCCTCCGCAAAAATATCGCCAAGCATCGATTCCTGTAGATTCGTGTGCAGATCATCACCCACCATCATTACCGGCGCTTTGTCACAGGCACCGAGGCAGGTCACCGGCAGCAGGGTGAATCGATTGTCGGCAGTTGTCTCACCGAGACCCACACCCAGGTGCTCAGTGATTTTCGCCTGCAGCCCGTCGCAACCCTTGATCCAACAGCTGATGCTGTTACAGAACAGGATCACCCTGTCGCCCACGGGGCGTCGGAATATGAGGTTGTAAAAGGTGGCTATACCGTCGAGCTCGTCCGCTGACATTTCAAGATGACGCGCGATCGCCCGGAGGCTTTCATCAGACACCCAGCCGCGATGCGCCTGAACTATTTTCAAGGCATCGATCGCCACTGCCGCACGGTAGGGCACGTGCTCGATCTCCGCGTTAATCTCGGCAATCTCCTCAGCACTGAGGAAGGGGATCAGATCGGGGCTTTTACTCATCGTCCTAGCGGTCCACGTCGGCCATCACGAAATCGATACTCGCGATAATGGCAATGAGGTCTGGGATCATCATCCCGCGGCTGATCAACGGTATCTGCTGCAGTGCCGGGAATGAGGGCGTGCGAATACGCGTGCGGTAGGAGCCTGTGCCGCCATCGCTTATGAGTGTGTAACTGTTTATGCCTTTGGTTGCCTCGATAGGGAACGAGGCCTCTCCGGGTGGCACGACCGGCCCCCAGCTGACGCTCAGGAAATGATGAATCAGCGTCTCGATATCGTGCAGCATGCGTTCCTTGGGCGGTGGCGTGGTCAGCCGGTGGTCGCTCTTGTACGGTCCCTCCGGCATGTTGTCCAGACACTGGCGGATGATGCGCAGGCTCTGGCGGATCTCCTCCACACGCACCACGGCGCGATCGTAGCTGTCACCGCGGTTGCCGAGGGGCACTTCGAATTCAAACTGATCATAGCCACCGTAGGGTCGGTCCCGTCGCAGGTCAAAATCGAAACCCGTAGCGCGCAGGGAGGGGCCCGTTATGCCCCAGGCCAGGGCCTCCTCGCTAGTGTAGTCGCCGATGCCAACGGTGCGGTCCTTGATGACGCTGTTGTCCATCGTCATCTTCTGGTAATGGTCCAGACGTGCGGGCATGCCGTCGATAAACTCGCGAACCAGGCGCTCCCAGCCATTCGGCAGGTCCTGTGCTACGCCGCCGATACGGAACCAAGCCGGATGCATCCGGCCACCGGTAATCGCTTCGATAATGCCGAGCAGCCGCTCCCGGTCGGCGAACATGTAGAACACCGGTGACATCTGGCCTATGTCTTGAGCGAAAGTACCGTAGAACACCAGGTGACTGGAGATGCGAAACAGCTCCGCGAGCATGATGCGGATGACCCGCGCGCGGTCTGGCACGGTGATGCCGGCGAGCTGCTCCACGGCCAGCACGTAGGCCAGGTTATTCATCACGCCGCCCACGTAATCGATACGATCGGTGTAGGGGATATAGGTGTGCCAGGTCTGTCGCTCAGCCATTTTCTCGGCACCGCGATGGTGATAGCCGATGTCCGGAACCGCATCGACGACCACCTCGCCGTCGAGCTGCAGGGCAATGCGGAATACACCGTGAACGGAGGGATGATTCGGCCCCAGGTTGAGGAACATGAACTCCGTATCATCCGTCGCGCGCTGCATGCCCCAGTCCTCGGGGCGGAAGAGCAGCGCTTCCTGCTCCTGGGCCTGCTGCTCCTCATTAATGCTGAAGGGCTCCATCTCCGTTGCCCGCGCCGGGTGATCCTTGCGCAGGGCGTGCCCTTTCCAGTTGGGGGGGAGGAGAATACGTCGCAGATTGGGATGGCCGCTGAACTGCACGCCGAACATGTCCCAGGCCTCTCGCTCGTACCAGTTGGCGTTGGGCCATATACGCACTGCCGACGGTACAGAGCAATCGTCTTCGGCCACCGAGACCTTGATGCGAAACTCCGCTCGCGCGGCAATATCGAGAAGGTGGTAGACCACGGTGAAATCGCGGGTGCCTTCGGGTTTGTGCTCGCGCAGCCGCTCGTCAATGGCGAAAAGGTCGAGGAGCATGCTGAAACGCGGGCGCAGGTGACGAAGCACGTCGAGGAGAAAGCTGCGGTCGACGTACAGCGTTGGCGTACCGTCAGCGGTGTGTTGCTGGGAGAAATGCCCGGCACCGAAGCGGGCGAAGAGTTCGCCCACCGTAGGATTGCTGGTCGGTACCTCGGCTTGCAGCATGCGCTCCCTGAGATCTCGTTGTTCGGGCCCTGGCGGCCTCTGTTATTTTTCCGCGTCCTGTGGATGACGCGGTCGGCTTACACGTCCATCGGGTCTCGCAGCTTTCCTGCGCGATTGCGCTGCTCTTTGTGCAGATCGCGCTGCGATGGCATGTCGGGCTTTACGATGCCCTGCTCACCAACCACCCAGCTCAGCGGTCGGCGTTCCTGCTTGATTGCATCCTGCAGCATCATGAGTCCCTGCATGAGGGCCTCCGGACGCGGCGGACACCCGGGGACGTAAACATCCACCGGAATAAATTTGTCCACGCCCTGAACCACGCTATAGATATCGTACATGCCCCCGGAATTGGCGCAGGAGCCCATGGAAATAATCCAGCGCGGCTCGAGCAGCTGGTCGTACAGGTGCTGTACCACCGGCGCCATCTTGCGAAACACGGTTCCCGATATCACCATCAGGTCGGCCTGTCGCGGTGTTGCGCGGATCACTTCGGAGCCGAAGCGTGCAATATCGTGCCGGCTGGTAAAGGAGGTCGCCATTTCTACATAACAGCAGGACAGCCCGAAGTTGAAGGGCCACAGGGAGTTGGCCCGACCCCAGGCGACAAGATCCTCCAGCCGTGCAAAAAATACGTTGCGCTGAACCTGTTCTTCGAGACTGAGCGCATCGCCGGCTGAGCTTGCGATGACGTCTTCAGGTCGGGATAGACTCCACTCCATCAGTCAGTGACTCCTGTCGCTGGTGACTCGCCTGGCCGTGGCAGAATGGCCGCAGCCGCCTCGGCGATTTCCTCCGGGCGCGCGGGCGCCCGCTGCTTGTTGCCCCAGTCGAGTGCGCCAGTGCTCAGTTCGTAGACAAGCGCGACAAAGAGTACGGCAATAAAGACGAATACCCCAATGAAACCCGACCAACCGAGCTCAAAGAACGCGACAGCCCAGGCGAGGATAAATACCGTCTCCAGATCGAAGATAACGAAGAGTATGGCAACCAGATAGAAATCGACGGAAAGTTGTAGCTGCGGCGAGCCGACGGACAGCACACCGGATTCGAAGGGCATGTTCGTCGCTGCGTTTGCGCGACGCTGACCGAGTACCCAAGAGAGGCCAAGCATGGTCCCTACCAGCATCAAGACGCCAGTAAAATAG
>JBLIIW010000115.1:0-12258 GCA_047635315.1 Halieaceae bacterium
GGCACGGGAGCCCTCGCAGCGAACTTCTTTAAGTCTGGTACAGACTTTAACTCGGCGTTGCAGTACGGGACATTTTCTACTACGGGTACTTTCGTTGTGTTTTTCTACGATAACTCCGGTCCAGATGCCGGGCTGTATATTAGAGCAGGTTCGGCGGGGACTAGCGCCACATCCAATACTCTATCCGCGGTTCTCACCGTTGCGTTGATCGGCAATAGCGTGGTGGCCAATGACATAATCCTGATCTAAGGGTCAGCGCTCTTCGGATGCCCCGCTGTGTGATGGGTGGGGCTTTCGAAGAGTTCTAGCCGATGATCTTTCAACCCTTCACGGGTGACCGTGGAGGGTTTTTCTTTTTGTGCGGGCATGCTAATTATGCGGGCGGGCTAAATTGTTTCGAACCCGGTTTTGCGTCAACTAGCACCCGTGTTCTCATAGCAGGCAGTCTAAATGGATAACACTGAAATGGTGCCTACAGAACTTTCAGACTTGCGCCGTGCCCAACAGAGCGGTGATCACCTGCAGGTGCTTGCAACGCTGGAAGCAGCGAGTGTCGATAGCAATCCACACCTTCAGCTCTTACGCGGTATTTCTCTGGCCGCCACTGGCGAGATGGAAGCTGCACGACCACTGCTGACGGTAACCCTGATCCCTCAGAGCTGTGAGGAGTACAGCGATTTGGGCATGGCCCGCTTGCTGGCCGGCGATCCGGATGCCGCGCTGGGCTACCTGAGTGATGCGATGGAGTCGGGGTTGGCGGATGGGGTGGTGTACGGTCGCCTCGCCGCTGCGCACCTCGCGCGCAATGACCTCGAGCTGTCCCGCGCCTGCTATGGTGAGGCGATTGCACGCGAGCCCGAACGCGCTGAGTGGCATCACAATCTCGCTGGCATACTCACTCGATTACAGCGTTTGGACGAGGCGCTTGAGAACTATGTGTTGGCGCTGCACATCAAGCCTGACTTTCAACCCTCGCTACAGGCGCGTGATCGCCTGCTGGTGGCGCTTGACCGAACAGATGAGGTGGTGAGCGCGCTTGAAGAAAGCGTGGCTACAGATCCTGATAATGCCGAGCTTAAAATTCGTCTCGCTCGTACACTGCATCTGGACAATCGCTTCACTGAGGCGATAGCGCTGTTGGTCGATGCGCTACTGCCGCTTGCTGATATCGCCTACCGACCGGACGCCTCGGAAAGCTCTGGAGAAGAATCAGAGCCGCCTAATGTCGATCGACAACTGTGGGAGGAACAACTGGTCTTTCGCGCGGTACTGGCGGAGTTCTACCGGGAGAGGTCCATGTTTCCTCGTGCTCTACTGGCCCTCAACCAGATACTCGCTCTAAAGCCGGAACAGCCGGTGCCGCTTATCAGCTCCAAGTGCCAGGTGTTGGGCGAGCTCGGCCGCTATGACCAGGCGCGAGCGCTTTTGGATGGGGCGGAGGAGGAGCATCCCGACGCGCTGCCCCTGAAGGCGAGCCGTGCCGCACTGTTCAGTGAATCGGGTGACTATGCCGCCGCCGAGGCCCTTCAGCGTGAACTGCTGGAGACCTACCCGGGCGATACAGCCCTGCGCTCCGCCCTGGCGCAAACACTTCTTTGGACGGGGCATCTTGAGGAGGCCGCCGATTTGTTCGAAGAGGCGGCCAGACAGAATCCTATGGCCTTCGCGAGCATGGTGAACGCCAAGCGCATGCCCGAAGACGAGGCGACGCTCGAGGTGATGGCATCCCTGGCGGAAAATGTACTGTTGGGCGATCCGGCGCGATGCACCATGGCGTTTGCCCTGTCGGAGGTTCATGACAAGAAGAAAAATATCGAGCCAGCCTGGCACTTTCTGGATCTCGCCAATCGCCTTACGAACAAGTCGCTCCGGTATTCCGCTGAGCGCAACAGCGCTCACGTTGATGCGCTCATTAACGCTTTCTCTGCGGAGTTTCTGAGTGCACAACACGCGATCCGCGACAGCGATCGCACCCCGATTTTTGTGGTCGGCATGCCGCGCTCCGGTACCACCCTCACCGAGCAGATCCTCTGCAGCCACCCGTCTGTTTTTGGTGCCGGTGAACTCGATCTGATGCCGAGAATTCAGCGACTGATGCCCAAGGCTCTTAAAACCAAAGAACCATTTCCCCAATGCATCAGGCAGATCACCCCGCACCTGCGCGAGGAAGCGGCGCGTTTCTATCTGCACGGTTTGCTCCAGTACGACGAGGAGCTGCCCTTCGTGGTCGATAAACTTCCGCACAATTTCGAGGCCCTGGGCCTGATTTCGATGATTTTCCCCAAGGCAAAGATCATCCATGTGCGCCGCGACCCGCGCGATAACGCCCTCTCCAACCTGCAGCAGAACTTCAAAGCCAAACAGGGCAAGCTCGGTTACGCCTTTGACCAGGTTAATGCTGCCCACCATATCAACGACTATCACCGCCTCATGAATCACTGGCGGGAAGTACTGCCCATACCCATGCTGGAGTTCTTCTACGAAGACCTGGTCACCGATCAGGAGCAGTGGACACGCGTACTGCTGGACTTTATCGGTGTCGACTGGGATGAGTCCGTGCGCGATTTTCACAAGACCGAACGCGCTGTGCGTACCGCCAGCGTCGGTCAGGTGCGCCAGCCCATGTACCAGACCAGCAAGCAGAAGTGGCGGCGCTATGAGGCGCATCTGCAACCCCTGCTGGAGACCCTCGACCCGGCGGCGGTTGCACCGTGGGTCTAGTGGATGCTACCTGGAAATGTACGCTGACCGGGAGCGGAACATGGCTTATCAAGCGATAGCATCTTGAACGAGCACGGCGACGCAGGCGCACGGGGCTCGGGCACTGCGCCGCAGCTTAGTATTTGTACCATTAGCTATAAGCGTCAAGACTTATTCCTTTACTCGAGCAGTGTATCGCGCAGCAGACCTACACCAAGCACAGGCTTGAGTGGGTGATTCTGGACGACTCGGACAACCGACTCCCCGAGTTCCAGCCGCGTGAGTCCTCAGGCGTAACCACCCACTACCGGCGACTGGATGAGCGCATGGTCCTGGGCGCGAAACGTAATCTCAGTCATACCTTCTGCACTGGGGATATCATCGTGTACATGGACGACGACGACTACTACCCACCGGAACGCGTCAGCCATGCGTTGGAGTGCCTGCAAGGCAACGACAGCCTGATCGCAGGCTCCACGTTATCGCCCATTCATTTTGTGCAGCAGCACCAGACCTGGATAGCGGGGCCCTGTGGCAAGTACCACGCGACTGCGAGCACCTTTGCGTTTCGCCGGGAACTGCCGGAAAGTAGGGTCTACCAGGACGAGGCAGGGTTTGCGGAGGAGTCGCTTTTTCTCGCAAAATTCAGGCTGTTTATGGCGCAGTTGGACTCTGCAAAGACTATCCTGTGCATAGCTCACGAGGCCAACACCTTCGATAAGAGCAAACTCATCCGGGGCGGCAAAAACAGTCGCATGCGTCCCTTGGGTCGCGGCAATTCCGCGAAGTTACCGGCGATATCCAACGCGCGGATGCAGCAATATATCGAGGCTTTCACGCGCCGCCGTGCGGCCCCTTGCTGAGCATCGTGTAGGCTAGGCCATACCCGCCTCAACACCGAGGGAGTCTTATGAAACTATCCGTGCTGCTGATGTCCGCCAGCGCTCTGCTCTGCCACGGCCCGTGGGCCTTCGCCCAATGTACTCCCGACCCAATCTCCGGCGATGACCTCAACGTCCTCCGCGGCTATGTCGCCTACTACGGCCGCCCCGCCGACCCCAGTGGTCTGGACTTCTGGTCCGGACGCCTTGCGCAGGAGGGCTCCCTGGGCAGCATCATCCAGGACTTTGGCTCCTCCCAGGAATTCACGGATCGCTACGGCGAACTGAGCGATGAGCAACTGGTGACGGGTATTTACCAGCAGCTCTTTGCCCGCAATCCGGACGCCGGCGGCCTGAACTTCTACACCAGCGAACTCAGCGCCGGTGCACGCACGCTGCAGAGTATTGCCCTGGATGTGCTCTTTGGGGCCCAAAACGCCGACGCAGACATCGTCGCCAACCGTCTGTTGGCCGCGGCACATTTCACGCGCACGGCGCGCGCTCTGGCCGCCGATGACCAGGCCTTCGACGGTGACGCCATGGCCTCATTGCTGGCGCTGGTAGGCACAGACCCGGCGGAGGCCGATATCGCCTGTGGCTTTTACGACATGATGTTGGCTGCGCTGAGTACGCAGTTGGCGGCCAGCTTTCAGGTAAGCAAAGTTAACGACACCAACGATGGCGCCTGTACTGGCGATTGCTCCCTGCGCGAGGCGGTGGCTGCCGCCGGTTCTGTGAATGGCCGCGCGCTGATACAAGTGCCCGCCGGCAGCTATTCACTATCCATGGGGCAGCTGATCGTGCGCGGCGATGTAATCATCACCGGTGCGGGTCAAGACAGCACCACGATCAGCGGCGCCAGCGCCAGCCGCGTGTTCATGGTCCCGGAAGATTCTCCCGATAGCACCTTCGCTTTGCGCCACCTTAGGGTCACCGCAGGGGCCGGGGAGTTCGGCGGCGCGATCCAGAACTTTGGCACGCTGGTGCTCGATCGCAGCACCGTTTCGGACAGTGTGGCTTTTAACGGCGGCGGGGTCTTCAACAAGAATCGCGTGGCCCTGTTTGGCAGTCGCCTCACGATGAATCAGGCGCAGTCCATTAACAACAACACGGGCTTTGGTGGCGGCCTGCTTGATGAGGGCGGTGTTTACGGAGTGTTCTCTTCGCAAATCGACGGTAACACGGCGCCCTTTAATGGCGCGGGTATTCTGGCCAGCGGCAGCGGGTATATTGCCGACGCGGTGTTTTCTGGCAACCAGAGCGATGCCATCGGGGGTGCCATCGACAGTACCGGCTCCGTGGTGGTCGTGGCCTCCACCTTCACCGACAACACGGCGGACGATGGCGGCGCTATTGCTATGCAGACCGAGCAGTCCTCGGCAACGATTCGCGGCTCCAGCTTTAGCGGCAACCGGGCGTTGGGTCTGGATCTCGGCGGTGGCGGCGCGCTGTTTAATTTTCAGGGCGACCTGAGCGTCAGCGATTCGCTGTTCACCGCTAACCGCGCGCTTGGCGAGGGTGGTGGCGCCATAGAAACCAACGGCCCCATGGATGTCAGCGCCAGCACCTTTATTGCTAACATCGCCGAGATGCACGCCGCCGACGAGCTTCCCGGTGACACCGCCCCGGGTTTTGGCGGGGCGATTCTGGTGATCGCGGACAATACCGTGACCATTCGCGACGCGACCTTCACCGACAACATCGCCAGCAATTCCGGCGGCGCCATTTACAACGACCAGCGCAACCAGCTGACCATTGAACGCTCCCTGTTCACCGGCAACCAGGCCCAGGGCCTGTTCTCACTGCGCCCCGGCGGCTTCGGTGGCGCGATCAATACGGAGGGAAATCTGACCCTCAGCGATTCCGAACTGCGCGGCAATACGGCGAAAGAATCTGGCGGTGCGCTGGGCGTGAAATTTGCGGTGGTGACCCTCAGCAACACGGTACTGGCGGAGAACACCGCGGACTTTGGCGGTGCCATCGTTAACTTCTCACAAGGTGCCACGCTCTCCATCACCGGCGGCAGCCTACTGGACAATAGCGCAGGCGAACTTGGGGGCGCCATCCACGCGACCTTTGCCAGCCAGCAGACCCTCAGCAACGTGACCGTCTCCGGGAATGTGGCGCGCACCAACGGGGGCGCCCTCTACAACAGCCAGAGTGCGGTGAGCAGCATCACCGGCGGCAGCATCAGCAATAACCGTGTCGAGCTCAGCAACAGCTTTGGGGGCGGCATCCACAACGACGGCACGCTCACCATCGAGCAGTCGCAGATTAGCGGCAATCGGGCCGGGGAGGGCGGTGGCGGTATTATCAACAATCTCGGTGCCACGCTGATCATCCGCGAGACCGACCTGCTCAACAACGTGGCCGCTAACGGCGCGGGCATCGCCGCCTATTCCGGCAGCGTGACCATCGAAGACGCGCTTCTGCAGGGCAACACCGCCACCGGCTTCGGTGGCGGCCTGCTCATCGACAGCGCCAGCGCCACTCTGCGGCGCACGCAATTGCGCCTGAACACGGCCGGCATTGGCGGCGGCCTGTCGGTGAACAATGCCGCGGGATCACTGCTCCTCGAGAGTGTGAACATCAGCGATAACAGCGCCCCGGACGCCAGCGCGCTGGCCAACTTCGGCAGCCTGTCGGCGCAGTCCACCACGATCAGCGGCAACTGCAACAATCAGGCAACCTTTATTGATCTTGGGGGTAATAGTATCGACTGTAATCTCTGAGGCAGGAGCGCCAGACTGCGGGGGTCTCGCCGCCGGGACGTCGCGTAGCACAGGGTTAACGATTGACCGCCCGGCCCGGCCACCCTCAACGGATACCCACCAACACCATGCAGAACCGGTCAATACCCGCCTAAAAACGCCCTTTTGCGGCCAGAATTGTCCTTTAGGGCTGACAGTCACCAATAAGTGTCTACACTGAAGGAAGTGTCCGGGGCTCTGCCTGAAACCGCTTGGCTGTTCCGCACGCTGTTGTCACACCGCTTTTGTGCCGGGGAAACGTCGGGAACAGAGCCATGAGCCAGCCGCAGTCCAGTGCCGTCACCGCCTTTACGAACCGGGCTATGGGTATTCCATGCCGGCGCAGACGGGGTAGCCAGACCTACGGCAGGCGCGTATACAGCCCGCGCCCGGGCGCTTTTCTCCCGGTCTGCATCATCGCCCTGACCCTCCTCGTAGCCGGCAGCGCGCGCGCCCATTTTATTATCCCGACCACTAGCATTTCAGGCACCCGTGACCAGGTCATGACTGTGGGTGACACCTTTGAAACCTCGGTAAGTCCCTCTGGTCCTAGCGATAGCTGCACCGTGCTCGCCACGGTCACCGTTGGCGACAGTACCGTGCTTTCGGGCGGCGGCACCAAAACAGAGAAGCACCCCAAGTTCACCCTTACCGCCTTAAAAGCCGGTAGGTCCACAGTAACGGTGTTTTTTGATGGCCAAACAAATGATGTCGGCGACGACTGCCCTGCGGTTCAAACCCAGTCCTACACCATTGAGGTAAAGGCGAAAGGAAGCACCGCCAGCCAGCCTGGCTCGGGCTCAGCGGCGGACCCGGTGAACACGTTCAGTGGCGAACTGTATATGAACGCACCCAGGCCGGATCTCGATCTGGGTGGCCCCATGCCGCTGTTGTTCCAGCGCTACTATGGGGCCTACCTGCGCCGCGCCTTCGTCCTCGGCGATTTGGGCAGCAACTGGCGTCACAACTTCGACGCGCGATTGCAGTGGAATGGCACCCGCGCCCTGTATACCTCTTGGCGCGGCGAAGTCGTAACCTTCGACAAGGTCGACGATGCCTGGGTGCAGCAGAGCATGCCAGAAGTGCCTTTTCAGATCATTGCCGAGGCGGGCAGCGATACGCGTCTTTACGATCCGCGCGAGGAGCGGGTCTATACCTTCGACTACACGACCGGGGGGCCGGTCACCAGTCGACTTATTCGTATTGAGGACAGAAACGGCAACACCCAGGAACTCGACTACGACGACGACGGGCGACTGCTAACGGTGAGCGATGGGCTCGGGCGATTGCTGCAGTTCACCTATCATCCGCTCACCGATGAGGACCAGATTCCCAAGATCAGCAGTGTCGGAGACGGTGTGCGGTTGGTGACCTTTTTCTATCAGGACCCGGTGGACGAGCAGGCATTGACCAACGTGATCGATGCCCGGGGGAACTCTACCGTATACCGCTACGAGGACACCTCGGCCAATGCAGATCACGCGCTGATGCTCTCCCTGCAGCGACCCGAGGGAAACATCCCGTTCGTGCAAACCTTTTTTGGCACCGCCGATGGCGACGTCAGCGGCCGCGTGGCAACGCAGACGGATGCGCTGGGCAATACCACCAGCTTCAGCTATGACCCCGGCAGTGGATTGACCACTATCGACGACCCCGGTCCAGATGGCTCACGCGAGCACACACACAACAGCGACGGCAAACAGCTGCTGCACCGCGATGAGAACGGTAATACGATCGGCCTCGATTATGACGCGGCGGGCCTGCCCAGTGGCTTCGACAATCGGGATGGTGCCTCAGTGCAGGCCACCTACCACGCGCCTAGCGGCAACCCTGCCAGTGTGGTGCATGAGGACGGCACTTCAACGGGCAGCAGCTACGCCACACGGATGCAGGATGGTATCGAGTGGCACGACAGGAGCAACGTCACCTTCCCCGATGGCACCAGCGAAACCTACGTCCATGATGCCCAGGGGAACATTGTTTCCCGTGTTACCCGGGCCGGGTATGCGTGGTCCTGGACCTACAACGGACGAGGCCAGCCGCTGACGGAGACCAACCCGGAAGGCGGAATGACCACCTACGCCTATCACCCGAGCGGGACACTGGAACGCATTGTTGGGCCGGACGGCATCAGTATCCGCTTTGAATACGACGACTTGCTCCGTCTACTACGGGTTATCGATACGAACGGTGGCGAGCGCTCTTTTACCTACGACGCGCACGACAACCTCGCCAGCGGTACCGATGAGCTCGGCGACACCACCGTGTACAACTATGACCGCAACGACAATCTGCTGACGACGACGGACCCGGCCGGCGGCCAGACAAGCATGTCTTACGATGAGATGGACCGGCTGCTGCGCATTCAGGATACCGAGGGTAACGACACCACCTATACCTATGACCAACGTGGGCGCGCGACCTCCGTCACCTATGCGGATGGAAGCGTGTTCACCTCACAATACGACGCCCTTGGTCGCTTGGTGGGCATTGTTGACGAGACGGACCGCGTCTGGTCTTTTGACTTCAGCGCGGATGGCGCGCTGCTCAGCCAAACGGAACCTGACGGCAATCGGACCCTGTATGCCAACGACGCCAACAAGGATCCGATAGCCATCACGTCACCCCGTGGATTCATCCGGGGAATTGAGCGCGATGCACTGGGCCGCCCCGTACGCAGTACCGATGCGCTGGGCCAGGTTACAGACATTGTTTACGACGCGCGCGATCTGGCCACGCGGATCACACTCCCGGGCGGTGTCGCGCAAGGCAACTACCAGTATGACGGCCTCGGCCTGCTGACAGTGGCCACGGATCCCAACGGTACTAACTGGACTCACACGCGCGACGGGGCGGGGCGCGCGACCGCCATCATCGACCCGCTCGGCCAGCAGCAGGCTATGAGTTTTGATAGCAGCGGTCGTGTGGGCCAGGTTAGCTTTGCGGGTAATCTGGGCAGCGTGGCGCTCGACTACGATGCCATCGGCCGGTTGACCGGCCGTAGTTTTTCCGACGGCGAAACGATCAGCCTCGCCTATGATGATCTGGGTCGCCTGACGACAGCCGGGGGCCAGATGATCGTCGGTGATCGCAACGCGGCGACGCCAACGCTGGCGCCACTGACGGGCGTCAGCCTGAATTATCAGGGCAACAGCAACTGGCTGACCCAGAGCAATGACCTGTTGATGACCCGGGATGCAAGAGGCCGGGTTGCGACAGTGACTTATGCGCCGGGGCTGACCGTAACCTACAGCTATGACCCGGCCGGTCGCCTGACCGGCGTTACCGATTGGAGCGGGCGTGTCACCGCCATGAGCTACGATACAGCGGGGCGCAGAACCGCCGTCACCCATCCCAACGGGATTGCCACAGTCTATGATTACGATGCTGATGGCAGCCTTGTAGGCATTAGCGAGAGCCGTGCAGGAGCCGTGATATCGGCTATTGTATTGACCCGCGATGCACTCGGGCGCAGCATGAGCGCGCAGCGCGATACCCCGCTTGAGGCTTCGACGGGCCAGGGCGCCAGCACTTACACCTACGATGCGGCGAGTCAGGTGCAGGGCTTTAGCTACGATGCACAGGGGCGCCTCATCGCCGACGATAGCCGCAGCTATGTCTGGGGCCTGGACTCCTCTTTGCGCCAGATTTCATCGGATGCCATCCTCGACTACAAGTACGACGCCTTCGGTTTGCTGGTCGGGCGCACCGTCGATGGCAGTACACGGGAGTTCGTCTGGAACCATGCGACACCACTGCCGACCCTGGCTATCGAGCGCCGGAGCGGGGCGGATCAGTATTATTTTATTTACGAGCCCGACGGCAATTTACTCTACCGTATCGATGCGGTCGCAGGCAGCCGCATCGACTACCACTTTGACGAAGGTGGCAATACGCTGTTCCTCAGCAACGAAGACGGGCAGATTACAGACAGCTATGCCTACCTACCCTTCGGGACCCTGGCTGCTCGCTCAGGCACAACCGACAACGCCTTCACCTGGCGCGGAGAAAGCGGTGTCTGGCACGAGACAGCGGCTGGAGGCAACGATTTGTATTACATGCGCGCCCGCTGGTTCGATGCAGGCACCCTGCGCTTCATCTCACGGGACCCGGCGCGACTGACTTCGCCGCGTGAGATAAACACCTATCAATACGCCGCCCTGGACCCGCTGCAGAACGATGACCCCTCGGGCCTGGCGCCGCGTGTACCCGAGAAGCCGGGCAGCACCGGCAATACGTTGTTTGGTCTTGGCTGCACGGTGGGTGCTGTAAAACTCGGGACTATAGGTGCACGACAGGATCTTCTGGTCATCCTCTCAGGCCGGCGCGCAGCGCGGGCAGCAGAGCAGGTTTACCGGTTGGAGCGCGGCCTGGAACTGGCGATGCTGGGTCGCGGTGGCGTCGAGGGTGCGCGGGCCAACCAACCATTGATGCAAGAAGTGCTGCGATCCCGGCAGGCGCAGTTGGCCAAAGCCAACAAGACCCTGGTGGGCGCCAAGTCGGCGAGCGAAGTAGGCAAAGTAGGTAAAGTGCTGACGGCCGCTGGTGCAGTGCTCGCCGGTGGCGCCGAGTACCTGACCTATAAGACAGACACAGCCGGGGGCCGTGCAGTCAACGCCGTGGGTGTCGGCGGTACCAGCGCCGTGGTCAGTCTCGCCAGTCCGCATGTCGCTGTGGTTAATGCGGCCTCCGGCGTACTTGATCTGGCCACAGACAAGGCTTTCGGCGTCAAATTGGGCGCGGGCGAAGTGCTGAACAATGCGAGCCGCGGTTTAACGGCAGTGGGTGAGTCCGTCTACCGGGGTGATTGTGGCCCCATGCACCGGCTGACCAACAAAATGATTAAAGGCGATTTCGGCAAGGTGACGGAATGGGGTGCCAGTGCCAGCGGCTGGCTGGGTGAGAAGCTCGGCGAGCATGTGATCGGGCCGATCTGGATCCGACTGAGCAACTGAGTGGCGAATGACCGATTCAGCAGTATGCGCCATCACTTCCGGCGATCGCCGAGTGCGACGACAGAGGATGACATCATGACTCTCTTCCTATCGGGTCACCCTATGCAACGCCTGCAAGGACGACGACTACTGGCTGTGCTCACCTCGTTTTCTCTGCTCACTCTGTCCTGGCATGCTGGCGCCGACACCTATAGTTACGACGCGGCCGGCCGCCTGACTGCGGTCGCTTTCAGCGATGGCAGCTCCATCGCCTATACCTATGACGCCAACGGCAATCTGCTCAGTCGGGCGACAGCGGAAGCCGTAGATGACGTGCCCCCGGTAATCACCCTGCTGGGCGATCCGGAAGTCAGCGTGTTATTCGGTGCCCTCTACGAGGATGCCGGTGCCACCGCCAGCGATGACATCGACGGCGATATCAGCGACGCCATCGTCGTCAGCGGCAGCGTCGATGGCGCAACGGAGGGCACCTACACGCTCACCTACGACGTCTCCGACGCGGCGGGTAATGCCGCAGAATCCGTGTCCCGCACCGTTACCGTGGAGGCGGACGATCCCCCACGGCTCATCGATGACGACGAGAACTACTGGAACGCGCAGATTTACAGCCCCACCCTCGGCATTTTGAGTGCGGAGCAGGTGCAGCTGTACCGCGCCTACTACGGCGCGCTGGTACGCCTGCCCGACAGCGGGGGTTACGCCTGGTGGCTCGGTGAGATCCAGGCTGGGCGGCACACCCTGGAGAGTATGGCCGCCGGGTTTATCTTCTCACCGGAATTCAAGGGCCTCGCCGACAGTGATGAGAATGGCGAGATCAGCAACGAAGAACTCATCCTGCATATCTATAACGGCGTCTTTGGTCGCCCGCCGGATGCGGAGGGTTTTGCCTGGTGGATTGGGGAGTTGGAATCCGGTAATCGCACCCAGGCGCGCGCTTTTATCGAGATGACCCAGTCCAATGAGTACGTGCAA